>CAZVUF010000011.1:0-23664 GCA_964629355.1 uncultured Pirellulales bacterium
GGAGGACGAGCTTGTTGAGATTTGTCCTAATTCGATTCGAATCCGCAAACGACTCCTGAAGGAAGAGGACAGGCGGCGCCAAGCCCGCATGACCTGTAGGTAATATACTTGACTGCTTAAATCATTGTTTTTAAAGAGATGTAGGGTCGAATGTGCCCACCATTTCGATGGCTATTTCCAGGTTTACGATTTCCCCGGCTATATGGAATTGTGATTACACAGAAAAGTCGAAAACAAATATTTTAGGTTTTTTAACAGTACATTTATAAAATTCTATTTAAGTATTTGCATATATACTTAAATAGATTTAAAAGATTTGGCTAATATAGAGAGATTGGCAAGAGTATTTAGGATACTGTGTATTGAAGCGAGCTTAGATTTACATTATTTGATAGACCTTTAATGCAGAGGCGTCCGGTTATCACCTTGAATTCTACATAAATGCCGAACTCTATTTTAATCATAGATGATAAAGCCAATAGTCTTTTTGACTAATCAAAAAGACTATTAGGATAAAACACAAATACAATATTCCATACACGATCCTCAAATCCTGAATGTTGTCTCTATGTCTTTTTTTTATTTTCAAAAAAGATTAAGCAAAACTCAGCTTGCCGAGAAAGACGAAGCTGTCCCGGATCAAGTCTGGGATGACATTTTCTTTTGGCTGGAAAGCCCGCCACACCCGCCAGACAAATGGCGGGTAAACTCCGGCGAATAAATCGTGTCCAATTCAATGCATAACGCTACTGATGAGCTACCGGTGTACCGTGAAGTAGAGCACCGGTAAGCTTCACAAGGTTATTAGCTGTGTTTTTTTGTTCAACGGGGCAGAAACCAGTGGATATACCCACACTCGGAACAGATCGCACAGTTTGCTGTTCGGTTAGCTCAGTCCAGATCGAAGAATATGGCTAGCGCCGTGTTCAACTGTGCGCGTCGTCGCCAGAATCGCCCATTCCCACATGCTGTGCAGTGGAATGACTTGTCGCACACCTCCACCGATTCGGGTCAGTCTGCAGGAATCGGACTATCCCGCTTCGGCCCGATGTAGCGACTACTTATTTTGTTCCTGTCTTTTTACGCGTTCGCTCCGCAACATTTTTTGTACTTTTTCCCGCTGCCGCAGGGACATGGGTCGTTTCTTCCGACCTTCGGCTGGTCCAGCTTAATCTGTTTTACCTTCTGCTCGCCCTGCGGGGCCTGGGCGGCGGCTCGCTGCTGCTCGGCCATCGCGAACTGGCCAACCTGGTCGTGGGCCGTCTGGCTCACGTTCCAGACGCTTCTGGCTCTGGCGCCGGCTTCGAGGTGTACCCTGAAGATAATATTTGTCACCCGGTCCTCGATGGCTTCGAGCATCTCGTTGAACATTCGGAAGCCTTCCCGCTTATATTCGGTCTTTGGGTCTTTCTCGGCGAAAGAGCGGGTCCAAATGCTCTCTTTCAGGTGGTCCATCGAATATAAATGGTCCTTCCACGTGCCATCGTAAACCTGAAGCAGGACGTACCTTTCCATGTCGCTTAGCTCACTTCGCAGAAACTCCCGTCCCACCTTGGTCAATCTGTCCTTAAGCTCGGATTTCTCGACCAGGTCATCCTCGGTCAGGGAAGTGTCGAATCGTTCGTTCGCCCATTTGATTAACTCGGTGACATCCAGACTGGCGATTTTATCAGCCAGCTCTTGCTCCAATTGGCCATCATTGAAGTTTTCACTGAACTGGAGCAGTTGTTTTTGTAAAAGTTGAGGCTTGGTATTCTGAATTTGCTCGATGGAAAGGCCTGCGTTATATTTTTTATTTGCCCACTCAGCCAGCTTCTCGTATGCGTAAACATTGGGACCCTGCGGCCCATAGACCATGCTCATCGCAAATTCAATGGGATATTCAATCTCTCTTTTTTTGTACCTGGCTGCGGTTTGTTCGGCAAGGAGCTTGCGGATTTGAGGAGTCTTTAGGTTTTTTAACTGTTCAACATCCAACTTTATATCGAACTTGGCCCGAGCCCACTCGATAAACGTACGGAGTGCAAAATCTTCTTTAAGGAACTCGTTTAGCTGCGAGCAGTCTTTTTTGTCGATCTGTTCAGAGGCGGCGGAAATCAGCTGCTCCTGAATCTCCTCCGGCGTTTGATTTTTTATTTTTGCAGGACTTAAACTAACATGAAAAGCACTCATCGCCCACTTGGATAAGCCGGTGACATCACAGGTGCTCTTATCTTCGCCCTCTTCGAAATATTCGCCCATCGAAAGAGATATATCATCGGCTGCGCTGTCTTTTGCTTTTTCTTTTATTAATGTCTCGATTTCCGCCAGCTCGCTGCTCATGATGTCCGAAGGATTCAAATCGACGCCGAAATTGGTTCTGGCCCATTCAACAATACATTTAACGGGGTAGCTTTCATTTAAAATGGTCTCGCAGCTTTTTGTGATAGTGTTGTCAATCATTTCTTCAATGATGTTTTTAAGGCCTCTTCCAGTCAAAATTTTGCGTCGGCGTGAGTAGAAAATCTTTCGCTGGTAGTCCATCACCTCATCGTATTCGAGCAGGCTCTTGCGTATCTCGAAGTTTCGCTCCTCTACTTTTTTCTGTGCTCTTTCGATACCCTTGCTTATCCGCTTATGATAGATTGGCTGGCCCTCTTCCCAGCCGATCCACGAAAGTGCCTTGACCGTCCACTCCGGGGCGAAAATTTTCAGCAGGTCATCGTCGAAGCACAAGAAAAATTGGCCCGAACCCGCGTCACCCTGCCTGCCTGCTCGGCCTCGGAGCTGATTATCAATTCTTCTGGCCTCGTGTCGTTCAGTACCGAGCACATGCAGTCCTCCGATTTCGGCCACACCCGGGCCGAGCACAATATCAGTGCCTCTGCCTGCCATATTTGTTGCGATAGTTATATTACCTCGCATTCGGCCGTCCCGGCCTTTATGCTGCTGGCCAGCCTTGGCTACGATGGCCGCTTCTCTTTCGTGATGTTTGGCATTAAGAAGCTCATGCTCAAGGCCGTATTTCTGCGTAAGAGCTGCTGAGAGCGCTTCATTTTTTTCCACGCTTGTTGTGCCCACGAGCAGTGGTCGTCCAGCGGAGCTGATTTCGTTTATCTCTTCCACGATGGCATTGAACTTTTCCTTAATTGCTTTATAAATTACATCTTCTATGTCCTGCCTGGCACAAGGCTTGTTGGTAGGTATTACAACGACATCAAGTTTGTATATCTTCATAAACTCTTCAGCTTCGGTGGCTGCGGTTCCGGTCATGCCGGCTATCTGGTCATAGAGTTTGAAGAAGTTCTGCAGGGTGATTGTGGCAAGTGTCTGGGTCTCTTCTTTTACAGTGACGCCCTCTTTTGCCTCGACCGCCTGATGGAGCCCGTCCGACCATTGCCGGCCGTGCATTAATCGGCCGGTAAACTCGTCAACGATAATGACCTTGTTGTCCATAACGACGTAGTCTCTTTCTCTTTCAAATGTCACGTGGGCCCGCAGGCTTTGCTCTAAAAGATGGGGCCATTCTATATTTGAGCCGGTGAAGAACGAGCCGACGCCGGCTATTTCCTGCGCCGCTCCTATTCCTTCGTGTGTAAGATGCGCTTGTTTTTTGTCGTACTCGACCTCGTAATATTGCGTAGCTTCCGTTAGTCTTGCTTCAGCAGTTTCAAGCTCAGCCTGAGTTTTCTCAATGGCTTTCTGGGCTTTTTCAATACGGCTGCTGTCTTTTTGCCTTTTTGCTTCTGATAGTTCTCCCTGAGCGTTGGCGATGGTCCGCTGAGCGGAATCAATCTGTCTTTTAAGGCGGTCGTAATGGCTTTGCTTTTCTAACAGTTTTCTTGCTACCTGGTCCGCCTTTTTGTACCTGGTGACATCATCAAAAGCCGGGCCGGATATAATCAAAGGCGTCCTGGCCTCATCAATCAGAATCGAATCGACCTCATCGATTATGGCGTACTGCAGCGAGCTCTGAACCATTTGCTCAAGTGACATTTTCATGTTGTCACGCAAATAATCGAAACCGAATTCGTTATTTGTCCCGTACGTTATGTCACAGCCATACTGGCTTTTTCGCTCGTCACCGCTGGTGTCCATATCCGCCTGAATGGCGCCCACAGTCAGTCCTAAAGCTTGATAGACCGGCCCCATCCACTCCGCATCGCGTTTTGCCAGGTAATCGTTGACGGTAACTATGTGCACTTTTCTTCCGGTCAGGTGAACGAGATATGCCGCCAATGTTGCTACTAATGTTTTACCCTCGCCCGTGGCCATTTCAGCTATTTTGCCTTCATAAAGGACATTGCCTCCAATAATCTGCACATCGAAATGTCGCATTTTGACATTTCGCCTTGCTGCTTCGCGAACTACAGCGAATGCTTCAGGCAGAATATCTTCCGGTCGTGTCCCTTTGGCCAGACTCTCCTTGAACTGTGCGGTTTTTGCCTTCAGAGCCTCATCGTCGAGCTTCTTTATTTGCTCCTCGAACGTTCCTGCCTGTTGGGCAATTACAGAATGACCCTTTAATAACCGCTCATTTCGCGAGCCAAAAATTTTCAGCAGGATTTTATTTACTTTACTAACCATTAAAATTAAATATCAAAAATCAAAATTACACTGCAAAATGCAAAATGTCATTTTTGAATTTTTCTTGTTATTCTTTCACTCTTGTTACATATTGACCGGTACGTGTATCGACCCGAATAACGTCACCAATTTTAATAAAGGACGGCACATGCACAATCAGGCCGGTTTCGAGGGTCGCAGGCTTGGGCTGACCTGTGGCTGTTGCGCCTCTGATTTCAGGTTGAGTCTCCGTCACCTCTAAATCCACCGTATTAGGCAGAGTAATTACTATGAGTTTGCCCTGGTACATACTGACTTGAAGCTGTGTATTCGTCTTTAGATATTTAGTCCCTTCCCCAAAGGCCTCGTCATCGAGTGTAACTTCCTCGTAAGTCGCAGTATCCATAAGGATATGTTCGCTGCCTGAGGAGTAAAGGTATTCGTATGTTTGCTTGTCGAGCTCGATTTCCTCGACCGTTTCCTCTGAGCGCAGGCGAACATTTTGAATTGAGCCATCGGCCAAGCTCTTTAGTTTCGTTTGATAAACTGCGCCGCCTCTACCGCCGAGTCTGACGTGCTCAAAATCAATGATAGTATATAGTTTGCCATCGATTTGAATGGTCTGGCCTTTTTGTATCTGCGATGCTTTCATCTGTTCTCTGAAAAAAAATCGTATCCCGTAGAGCGTTTCTCGCTTCACGTTTTATTATTCATACTTCACGACGAACAAAGTATTGCAAAATTTTTGTGGTAAGTCAAGAAACTTGAACTCGTTCCTTGAGCATCAATGTCGTAATTGGATGAAATTCAATATCGAGCATCAGATTTATTTTTTGGTTTTTCTACTTCGATTTTTGAACCTCGTTGCTTTTTTGCTTTCCTTTTTGCTGATTATACCTGTCAAAGGTTCTGCGGGCGCCACGTTTAACTGGCGGGCTGGGATATTCACTGAAATAATACGAACCTTTATGGCTTGTCCCAACCTAACGCTAAGGCCTGTGTGTTGGCCGACGATGCACTGGGTCCTTGCATCGTATTTCCACCGGTCAGGTCCCAAATCAGTCATCTGGATAAGGCCTTCAATGCCGAGCTTTCGCGATTGGACGAATACGCCGAAGTTAGTTAAGCCGGTGACAACACAATCGAGTTCATCACCAAGTTTCTTGCTCAACATTTGCAGAATCAGCACCATCTTCAGCTCTCTTTCAGCGTCCTCGGCCCGCTGCTCGGTAAAGGTGATGTGTTTGCCGATTTCAACTAAATCCTGTCCGGCTGCAACCTTCTTAGCTTCATCCACACGATTTTGTAGGTAGTATTGTAAAACGCGGTGTACAAGTAGGTCTGCATACCGTCTAATTGGGCTGGTAAAATGACAATAATGAGTTGAGGCCAGCGCGAAGTGGCCGATGTGCTGCGGTGCGTACTGCGCTTTTTCAAGACTTCGCAGGACTGTAAAATTTACCGCCAGAGCGCAATCAGCACCTTCCACAGCAGCCAATAAATTTTGTATTGCCTTTCTGTCCGGATTTCGCGGCATGTTAAAGCCAAAAGCCTTGACGAATACTGCGAGATTTTTCATGCTCAAAGCATCCGGCTCCGGATGAATCCGCCTGATGAAAGGGACATCGAGCCTGTCTAAAAGTGAAGCGACAGCCTCGTTGGCTTCTACCATAAACATTTCGATTATCGTGTGTGGATAGCTGTCATCGGCAGGGTGGGCATCCACTACGCGACCGGATTTATCCATGACCAGCTCTATCTCAGGCAAGGCCAGATGTAACATTCCGTTCTTTGTTCGCCGCTTCTCAATCACGCGTGCGAGTGTCTCCATATTTTTTAGCAGCTCAATCACTTCTTTTTTTAGACCCTTTGTGTGGCCTTTCAATGTCCTGTCGGCTTGCTCGTAGGTCAAACGCTGCGTAGAGCACATCACACTGTTGGCAAATCTGTGGGATAAGACATTACCTTGCTGGTCGTAAGTCATATACACGCTCTTGATAAATCGCTTTTGGCCCGGCTGGAGGCTGCAAATACCGTTACTCAAAACTTCCGGCAGCATCGGAATAGTCCTGCCGGGCATATAAACGCTGTTTCCGCGATTTTGTGCCTCTTTATCCAGCGGTGAATCCTGCGTGACAAAGCTACTGACGTCGGCAATGTGAACGCCCAGCACCCGGTTGCCGTTGGAATCTTTCTCCAGACTAATCGCGTCGTCAAAATCCTTCGCATCAGCGGGGTCAATGGTAATAATTACTTTTCCAGATATATCTTCTCGACCTTTGAACTGCTCAGGATTAAATTCGGCAGCGTCTTGGTGTGCCTGCTCAAGGCAGTTGGTATTAAATTCACTTGGAAGGTGATATTGAACAATTATAGATTTTATCTCAGTTTCATATTGTCCCTGCTTGCCCAGGACTTCGATAATTACACCGCGCGCAAGGTATTTTTCCGTCGGAAAGGATAGTATTTCAACAACAACTTTATCTTTTGGCTTTGCACCCTTTGCAGTGACATCATCGACGCTGATCGGCTCAAAGAATGCCGTTCCATCCGGCTGAACGAGCCATCCTTCCGGGTGTTTCAATAAGGTTCCTACGAATCTATTTTGTGCTCTTTCAAGGACCTGGATTATCTCGCCGGTGTAACGCATCTGTTCGCCGCGTTTGCCTTTGCTTTTGACTTTTGCGATAACAATGTCACCGTTCATTGCATCGTCTGTGTCATCCGGCGGGATGAATAAATTGCCGTGCGAAGTGGGTTCAAGAGGAGTCACAAAGCCGAAGCCTTTGGGATTAGCTCTGAACGTTCCTATGATCTGGCCGGCCATGGAGGGCAGGGTAATCAAGTTGCCGGCTCCAATCACGACACGTCCGGTCTGACGGAGCTGGTCGAAAGCGGTTTTGAACTGCGGATAATCTTCCGAGCCTATACCTATCGCTTTGGCTAATTGTGTCAGTTTTAGCGGCTCGTAATCAGCACGTTTTAATAATTTAATTATTCGTTCTTTGAAAATCTCTGGCATTTGAATGGATTATATCTCTGGCAAGGTTTGGATTCAAGAAACAATAAACTATGCCTGGCACTCAAGATTGTGGCCAGCAGTGATAGTGTCGTTCTGGATGGATGCCGGAAATGGACCAATCCCGCCGCGGAAATAATCATGCAGAAACTCTCCATAGCAACCGTGGTTTTCAGGTTCAGTTATTCAAACGCCACGTAGTCTGCCATCGCACTTCAAAGCCATTGTCAGTGAGCGTCACCGGCAGCCAAAGGTAACGTGAGTCCGACAGGTCCCTCTGATTCCAGCGATCTGCCATGAGGATGAACGTGCCGGGCTTTTCCGCCACCGGCAGGATATAAGTACTCTGTCCACGGAACATGACCTCTGCATCCGGGCCACGACAGGGATTGCCCAATTCTTTCCACGGACCCCAAATAGACTCTGCCACCGCCGACCGCGCGGCATTCGGCGCCCAGCCTGTGCAGCCCGATGCCATCAGGTAATACCGTCCCTGGTGCTTGAACACCGCAGGCGCTTCCATGTACCTTCCCTCGAACACCCGTACAAACCGCCCGGAGGGCTTGAGGTAATCATCCGTCAGCAGGGAAATGTGCATCGTGGCATTGTCCTCCGACGCATGAAAAAGATACGCCTTTCCATCTTCATCCATGAACACCGTCATGTCCCGGCTCATCGCGCCATCCGGACGGAAGCTGCCGACGTACCGAAACGGGCCCTTGGGCGAGTCGCTGGTTGCTACTCCTGCGTGCGCAAGTTGGTAATCCTGCGAATCTATGTGCATCCACATCACAAATTTTTTTGTGGCCCGGTTGTACAATACCTTGGGCCGCTCCAATACCTTGCTTATGTGCAGATCATGGTTGGGATCATCCTGCAACGCCGGCAGCACGTTCCCCTCGTACTTCCAGTTGTACAGGTCCTGGGACGAATAGCAGGAAACTCCTACCGTTTCCACCCGCGTTCCGCCCCAACTGCGGTTGGATTCCGGCAGCCGGGTCTTGCCGGTTTTGATTTCTCCGTACCAATAATATACTTTGTCGTGATACAGGATTCCGCCGCCGTGCGCATTGATGGGGGCACCGTTGGCGTCGGCCCAGATTTCTCCCGGCTTGAATTCCGTATGGCTGGCCGTCGCCGCCCAAGCTGTACAAGTCATTAAGACTGCGGCCATCATGCCGACAATCCATCGTTTATTTTTTATCGTTTTCATATACTACTCCAAAACTTAACACTTAATTAAGTAGTATGCCTTTAAACCTAAAATGAATCGCTGGTGCCTTTTACTGGATTGTATTTTATGTCCATTTCACTACTATATACATTGTTCTCTGATTTTCTGGCCAATTTATTTTTAACCTCATAAGCAGCCCAAATGGCAGCAAACTCTGAGAAGAACAGAGCTATTGGTTGAAAGTACTCTGATCGAACTTGTGTCAATCCAATCGCCGTAAAAAACGCAATTACACCATTACTAAGATGTATCAGGATTAATTGCTCTCTCTCATCTTTGATGCGATTCAGATTGTCCCAGCGTTCCGATGGAGTTTTTCCTGAAATGAATTTTCTGAAATTATCGATGTTCTTAAGGTAGGTAGATTTTATCTCTTTATTAAAGTTCTCGAAATTTCCTAGCCTAAAAATTGTAAGTTTTTCTCTAATTTCATTAAACATGTCAGTTTTTCTGAGTTCCAAGATATCAGATAGCCTAAGGTTGGCGATGCTGGATAATGGCAAGTCCAAAACTAGAGCTTTTTCTTGCTCATTGTAGCTTTGTGGTCGCTCTGAGGGCGTAAAGGAAGGATTATAGCTTGTTCTCCAATAATTATTGATGATTGGTCTATTATGAGCATTAAGTGAGAAACCTTTGCCTTTATGGTTTTTCAACGGTGACGTATGATATTCCATAGATGTGAATGCTACAGTCTTTATGAACTTCTTCAGATCGTTAATATTAGTCCATTCATCTGCTATTCTATATGCATCAGCAACTCTAAAATCAGCCGGTTTTACCTGAACTCGAAGCCTTTGCAAGTAATCTCTGATAGCATTTTTATCAATTGGTATATACCAAAAAGTCACACCGGTCGTAGCATATCGCTCAAGAATTTCTTCGAAAATAGCATAATATTCTGATCTTTCCAGTTTCCCATGGCTCTTAAAATATTTAGGCTCGCTACTTGCGATAAATTCCCCATGGATTTTAATGAGGTCTGCGTTTTGTGCTCTTTTATCATCACTAAGGTATATTTTTACGTCTGATTTCTTAACATCTTTTGCAACGGATATAATATCTTTGTTCCTTTCAATGAGAACCGGTCGAATATGATCTTTATAGACTTGTTTTAATGCTTTCTTTTCTTCATCAGACTCTGACTGCGACATGTCAAAGAGCACATGATTGCGAAGAAGAGCTGGGGCACTAGCATATAACTCATCAAAGAACAACAAATTTATATTTAATGTAAATTTCATTTGTTGTTCGTTAATAAGACCATTTCTTAGTGATCCATCAGACAATTGTAACATGTAAAGTGATGAGTCTTTGACACCTTCCATCTTAATACCTCAATAATTGGAAATCTTATATAATTCTGGAGACATATATTTATTCCAATCTTTTTATAAGTTTTCGGTCAGGATTATTTTGCCATTCAGAGTTCAATAATAGGTGAGTTTGGATCGTCCATTACAAGTGTTCCCTACATCTACTATTTCACCAGCACTTAAAAGCTGCATCTGGTGGAGTGAACGTTTAGGTCGGTTTTTTGGGTATTTGATGTTGTTCATACACTCTACCCTTCGATAAGTCTTCCCAATGACTGTGTGAGAATGTTGGTACCTCACGGTCAAATTCTTTTAGAATTTCTTTTCTAACATCCTTCCATAAGGCAAATATTTGGTCATGGCATTTCTTAGATTCGCATGATTTATAGGTGGAACCGAAACCGATATCTTCTATAAGACCATACATATCTTTTATAGGTTCGAATGGATATAATCCTCTGTCTGTATCTGTTTCTTTAAGATTGCAGAATACTCCTCGAACTTCATCTATAGCAATGCTTAACTTGGTTAATACAGTTCTATATTGCTCTTGAGTTGGACTATCGAGACAAGAGTATTGTATTGCACAGTGAACAGCTTCAACAAGTTTTGACCATAACGACCTCAATTGTTGCTGATAGGCATTTCTTTGTTGAACACAGTAACCTAACCATACAGCTGCGATACCGAGAAAAAGTGGCAGAAGGTCTTTGAAAGTTGAAAAAACGATGCGATCTTTGGAATAATCGAAAATACTAATAAGAATTCCAACAATAAGAAGAACAACGAAAGCAATTATTGCCCCAAAAAACCATTTTCTAATAGTTTTTTTTGTCATTGTTTATATTGATCCGCATAATATCAAAATTTTCTTCGCTTTAGGCAGAAATCATAGCATGGCATGTAGGGTAAGTCAATATGTACGGTGAAAAAGCAATATTCCGTCGCTTCCTTCGGCTTCGCTCAGGACAAGTATATCTCGCAAAAAGGAAACCCCGCAATGAATTGCGGGGCTAAATATTTTTATAATTATTCTCCGTTTTCCGTAATCTACCGGCACAACCTCCATTTCCTGACTCCCGATCCCTGACCCCTAATCCCTGTCATTAGGTTATAATTATGCCTTTTTAGCTTTTAGCTGATTCAGTTTTTTGGCGAGGCGGGATTTCTTTCGCGCAGCGGTTTTTTTGTGCATGGTGCTTGTAGCAGCAGTTTTGTCCAATTTCTTGACTAAAAGCTGATATTGCTTACCTGCTGCGTCCACATCGCCGCTGGATAGAGCCGCCTCAAAGTGCTTGATTTGCGTCTTTACCTGGCTCTTGTGCGCGCGGTTAATTATTTTTTTTTTGGTGTTTTGTCTTATTCTTTTCTTTGCTGATAACGAATGTGCCACTGTAATCTCCTAAAAAACACTATCATTTAACTATTGATGAATATTTCTAATACTCACTGAGAGGTTGATTCATCTCTTTTTTTTCTCAAATTATCCACTCGCTGGCTTACATCGTGATATGCAAAATCAATTTGAGCAATTTTACGATAAATCTCCAGCGCTTTATCTATGTCACCATGTTCTTCATAAGCTCGGGCCAGATTGTAACGCAATTCTTTGGCTATGTTGTCTTCTTTTATCTCGTAAGAATCTATCGTCTGCGCGAAGATATCAATAGCATCAGCAAGCCAGCCCTTTATAAAAAAGCACATGCCTATCTTGTTCATCGCTGTTATCTTTCGTCTCGGGTCTTTCTGGGCCTCCTGAAATAATGGTATTGCCTCATCATAGCGTTTATTGTGGAACAGACATTCCGCGTACTCATACTTGACCTGCAAATCGGTCGGATAATTCTGCACGCAAAGCCGATGATGCTCCAGCTCGGTGCTGTTCAGTTGCGCGGACAATTCTTCTACTTTGGATTTAGCGTTAGCATCATCCGGGTGGGCTTGCATTGCGGTTTTTGCCTCTTTTAATTTACGTTTGAGCCGATTTATTCTCAATTGGCCCGCGTGCTGTTTAAAACTAAAATCGTTTTTAGTCTTATATGCGTTTTCCAGCAAATCTACAGCCTCATTCTGAGCTTCATCTGTGTACAAATCCCACAGTACCTGGGCCAAATTAAATATATTCCTTGATAATGTTGGGTTTTGGGCTAATTCTTCTCTGGCATGTCTGACGGCTAAGAGCTGGTAATCTTCGCTCTTGATGACACCCTGGGTGGCGTGAAGCATCTCCTGTCCCTCGCGGTCTTTAATGGATTGTCTGAAATCACCTTCCTGGTCGTATTTGCCCGAGGCCATAGTCATTTCGGCTGAGAGGTTCTTAAACTCATCCGCTAAATTTTTATCCTGAGGTTTAAGTCTGTATGCGTGCTGGCAGGCAGCAAGCGCTTTGTCAAAATCGCCCAAAGCTTTATAGGAATCCTTTAGCAGGATATATGTATGGAGAGAAGGTTTTGAGAGAGCGTTATTAGTCTGAAACACAAGATTTGCGATCCAGCCAGCCGTTCTTTTATAGCCGCCTGCCACCGCTGCCTTTAGCATGGCCTCGGCATACGACAGATGGCCAGGATCTTTTGCAAAAAGGTACTCAGCGTTAAGCATCTGTTCAAGAGGAGTTTTGCCCCGCAGTCGTTTTACCCTTTCCATCATTGAAGGCTTTTGGCCGCCTTTTCCCTTTCTGTGCAGGGCCAATTCACAAAGCGGCAGATGTCCTTCTTCCAGCGCATCAGGAGCATAATTTAAACCTCCAAGGTACATTTCGATGGCGTAATCAAAGTTTCCTGACTCAGCTGCCTCCTTGGCTCTTTCAAAAAATACTTTTGCCTTTGCCGGCTCTTCGTTATTACCTAAATCTTGCATACGTTTTAATCAAATACAATTTTCTTGTGCTTTGTTGCCGCGCTTATCCTAATGCCAAAACGAAATTTGTCAACAATATTGCTTGTATAAAAAGTATGCCTATGATATAAGAAAAAGGACGCTTTATTAAGCGTTTGAGAGCATCAAGACAACTCCAAGAATTAAATGAAGGGGAAATTATATGGCAACAGCTCTTGAGCAATATGATCCACAAATTTACGAACTCATACGTCAAGAGAGCGTGAGGCAGAGTGGGGCGATTCGCCTTATCCCCTCGGAAAATTATGTATCCAGAGCTGTAATGCAGGCCTCCGGAAGCTGCCTTACCAACAAATATTCCGAAGGCTACCCCGGCAAAAGATATTATGAGGGCCAGCAGGTAACCGACCTCATCGAAAGAATAGCACAGCAGCGGGCCAAAAAATTGTTCAAAGCCGACCATGCAAACGTTCAGCCCTATTCCGGCTCGGTGGCCAACCTCGCCGCGTATGCGGCCTTGATAAATCCCGGCGATACTATTATGGGTATGTCCCTCGTCGATGGCGGCCACCTCACGCACGGCTGGAATGTCTCCCTAACGAGCAGATTCTTTAAATCCGTACCTTATACCGTTGACCCGAAAACAGGCCGTTTGGACTTTAACCGTATCGAGGAGCTGGCGAAAAAACACCACCCAAATATAATCATCTCCGGTGCTACAGCTTATCCCCGTGAGATCGATTTCGAGATATTCGGCCAGATAGCCAAAAAGGTCGGCGCATATCACGTCAGCGATATAGCCCACATTGCGGGTCTTGTCGTAGCCGGCATTCACAAAAGCCCTATACCATACGCCGATATTGTCTCAACCACTACGCATAAGACGCTGCGAGGTGCTCGCGGCGGGATGCTGCTGTGCAAAAAAGAGCACGCCGACAAAGTTGACCGGTCGGTCTTTCCGGGCCTGCAGGGCGGGCCTCACATGCACTCCCTAACAGCCATAGCGGTGGCATTAGCCGAGGCAGACACGCCGGAGTTTGTCACCTATGCAAAGCAGATAGTTAAAAATGCAAAAGCCCTTGCGGCAAAGCTGCTGGAGTACGGCTTTAACCTTATGACAGGCGGAACCGACAATCATTTAATCCTAATCGACTTGCGGAACAAAAACGTCCCCGGCAAAAAATTAGCAAAGGCCTTGGATAGAGCGGGAATCGTCACGAATTACAACACCGTGCCGAGCGACCCTGCTCCGCCGGGCAACCCCAGCGGCTTACGGATAGGAACGCCGGCTATTACCACGCGGGGAATGAAGGAAAAAGAGTGTGAGCAAATTGCCAGCCTCATCAACAAGGTGGTGGACAATATCGACGATGAATCGGTCATCGAAGAGGTAGCCAAAGAGTCTCTGCTTTTATGCTCGCAGTTCCCCGTGCCGGAGCACTTCATCATAAACCACAAGAATAATGTTTGAAGCGTGATTCGTATTGCGTGTTTAGCCCCCCAGTTTACTGGGGGGTTTTGTTTTTGTAATTCATTGCCGGTTTTTTTCATCAACGATTCAAAAACCAAATAAAGAAATTAAGCACCGCTGCAAAAGACACCCAAAGTATATAAGGTACAAGTAGCAAAGCCGCAGTCATTGATACTCTGGCAAAGGTCAAAATAGTCAGGCCGATAGCACTCCAGAGCAGGATGATTTCGATAAAAGCAGCCAACGGCAATTTCAAGCCGAAGAAAATCACCGACCAAAGCGCATTTAGAATCAACTGAATCAGATAAATAGTTAAAGCGATCCTAATGGCTGGGTTAGCCAATCCTCTTTGCCAGATGATAAAGGCCGCTATCGCCATAAGCAGATACAGGATAGTCCAGACGGGGCCGAACAGCCAATCAGGTGGTGTGAAAGAAGGCTTATTGAGCGTAGCATACCAATCGGTTACAGCTTCGCGGGTGAAAAGCGAGCCGATAAAGGCAGCAGAAAAAGTTAGTGCCAAACAGATGATAAGTTCTATAACGATGACGAGCTTCATAATTATATTCTATACTTACTGCGTATTTTGAACAATATAAATGAAAATCAGGTGGTTGGTATTAGGGTATCAGGTTATTAGAAGATCAGGTTGCAGGGTATCGGGAGAACAGGAAATCAGGAAGATAGAGAATTAGTTGATTGGTTAATTGGTGAGTGGTAAAAGGTAATTTGTTAAATGGTTATTCGGCGGGTCAAAATGAAACGGGCTCCGACTTTAGCGGAGCCCGTTGGTTTTACGGTGTGCTGCTCTGGATTAACCAGGAATTACGTTGGTCGCACATGGACCTTTTTTGCCCTGTCCTATATCGAACTGCACCCTCTGGCCTTCCTCAAGATTGGCGTAGCCGGTCGTCTTGATTTCCGAGTGATGAACGAATAAGTCCTCACCGGCGTCATCGGGCGTGATAAATCCAAAGCCTTTCTTACCATTAAACCATTTTACTATACCTGTACTCACTACTGTACTCCTTCGGCCTGTTAACGGCCATAAAACTGTCTCTCGGTTTTCTTTAAGAGTATATTCTTGAGAGACGTTAGAATATGCCCTAAAGTGCGGTATTATACCAGAGAACCAAACAATTATCAATTAAAATAAATAAAAAAATTGGCATCCTGACATTGTATACTCGTGCTGTGTAGCGAGCCTGTTCCGCTGAAGCGGCTACGCGCAGGCAGGTTATTATCTCACGGGTTCAACATTCTCTTGTCACGCAGGATGTGGAAGTAATGCTGCGCGAAGCGGTGAGCCTCATCTCGAACGTACTGCAGCAGCTTGCGGGCGGGCGAATGAGCGGGCAGCTTCGCCGGCACCGAGCTTCCAAGCAGATAGATATCCTCTTCTCTCTTTGCAATCGAGGCGATTTTCACAGGCGTCGCCTTCAACTGCCTTAACGCTGTTTCGGCTGCGTGCAAATGTCCCAGGCCTCCGTCGATTAAAATAAGGTCGGGCCAGAGCTCTTCGCCGCGCAGGGCGTATTTGTATCTGCGTTTGACAACCTCGGCAATCATCGCATAGTCGTCGATGCCTTCGACGGTTTTAATTTTGAATCTTCGATAGCCGCTTTTGAAAGGTCTTCCATCGATAAATTTGACTAACGAGCCGACCGCCTCGGCTCCGGAGATGTTGGCGACATCTATGCCCTCGATAATCCTGACCGGCTCGGACGTTTGCAGCAGATTCCGCAACTGCAGGAGGGCTTCGGTCGGGTCACCGGCAAAGACTTCCGGCTGAACGTCCTCCTCCGGCAGGCCGCGATGGTCGAGCTTTTCAATCAGCCGGATGCGGTCGCGGTACATGGCGGCTTTTTCGTATTGAAGCTTTTCGGCGGCTTCAGCCATTTGTTTTCGTAGCTGCCGCAGGACCGTGGAGCGCTTCGAGCGCAAAAATTTAATGAAGTCACTGATGCTTTTTTTATATTCGCTTTTGTCAATCCTGGCGGCACAGGGAGCGGTGCACTGTTTGATGCTGTATAAAATGCAGGGCCGAAAGAATCTGCGTTTCGGGTCATCTTCTTTTATATCCAGAGTGCATGTTCGAAACCTGAAAATTTTTTGCAGTTCTACCATCACAAGCCGCAGGTCTTTTGCGCCGGCGAAGGGCCCAAACAGCCTGCTGCCGGTCGGCCGGGGCTTTCTGGTGATATAGACGCCGGGAAAATCCTCGCCAGTGGTGATTTCCAGGTAGGGAAAGGTCTTGTCATCGGTCAGGTCGGAATTGTAAGGCGGGCAAATGTCCTTTATCAGGCGTGCTTCTTTCAGCACTGCATCGACTTCCGTTTCGGTTTCCAGAAAGTCAACTTTTTTGACTTTGCCGAGCATTTCAGCGATTTTCGGCCCGCGTGCGGTGGCTGCCTCGCCGCCCGGCTGAAAATAGCTGGCTACCCGCGAGCGCAGGTTCTTGGCCTTGCCGATATAAAGGACCTTGTCCGCCTGGCCCTTCATAAAATATAGGCCGGGTCCGGTCGGAAAAGTCTTTATTTTCCGCCGAATCGCATCAAATTTTTCCTGCTCTTTTGCCATGGTATAAAGCCAATTCTATCTCTACGAATAGCACAACAAAAGAGTTTTTTACAGGGCGTATAGAAGGTTGGTGCTGCTGCAACAAAATTTCTGGACAACACCACCCCCGATTTGGTAGAATTCTAATGGTTTTGTGGTATTTTTTCCTATTGTAGAATTTTCTTGGAGGATTAGTGATGAAAAGGTCAAACCTTAATATCTGGATTATCCTTACTATTTTGTTAGTGGGGATGAGTAGCATTTCTTTTGCACAAAGGATCATCTATGTCGATGCTAATGCTACCGGTGGAAATAACGGCACATCCTGGGCTGATGCTTATACCTACCTTCAGGATGCCCTGGCTGACGCCAATTCTGCGGAAAAGCCGGTCGAAATTAAAGTTGCTCAGGGCACTTATAAGCCAAATGAGGGGCTCGTGGCCATCGCAGAGTTCGACTGGAGATTAACAACATTCCAGCTCATAAATGGCGTGACTATCAAGGGCGGTTACGCCGGTATTAGCGAGGATGACCCGAATACCAGAGATGTCACCCTGTACCAAACAGTTCTCAGCGGCGACCTCAATGGTGATGACACCCTGAATATCTGGCTGTTTGAGCTTGACAACAGCTATCACGTTATCACCGGCAGCGGAACCGACCCAAACGCCGCGCTGGATGGTTTCACCATCACAGGCGGAAACAGTCTGCAAGGCGGCGGAATGTACAACGATGCAGGTAGCCCTACAATTACCAATTGCACCTTCAACAGAAACGATGCGCATATGGGCGGGGCAATGTACAACATAAACGGCAGCAAGCCAACGCTGATTATGTGCACTTTTAGAGAGAATACCGTCAGCTTTAATGAGCTGCCCGGAAGCGGCGGTGGAATGTACAATCAAAACAGTAACCCTACACTGATAAACTGCACCTTCTCCAAGAATGTAGCATATTGGCAGGGTGTAGGCGGAGCGATGGCAAACCACGGGAGCAATCCTACACTAATTAATTGCGTGTTTGTTACTAATTCAGTTGAGGGAAATGATAGTGCGCTTGCATCAGGCGGCGGAGCAATTTTCAACGACCAAAGCAGTCCCGCGCTATTCAATTGTATCTTCAGCGCAAACTCTGCTTTGGATGGTACAGGCGGCGGGATCAACAACGTTGGAAGCAGCCTCATGCTTGTCAACTGCACGTTTGCTGCAAACAGAGCATCGTTTGGAAGCGCTCTTGCATTTCAGCAATCGGAGCAGAAGGAAAAAGGCGAACCAAGCCAGGCCTACATAGCCAATTCCATCCTGTGGGATGATGGGAACCAGATACGCAATGACGATGGCTCTATAATCACTATTTCCTACACGGACATAAAAGGCGGTCAGTCGGCGATCCACGACCCGTTAATCGCCGTTTTTTGGGGCGACGGCAACATAGATGCCGACCCCTATTTTGCAAATCCAGGATACTGGGCCACCTGGGACGACCTCAGCGTTATCGCTGAGCCGAATGATTCAAGCGCTGTCTGGGTCGATGGTGATTATCATTTGAAATCAGAGGCAGGCCGATGGGTTCCAACGAACGGCACCTGGGTCCAGGATGATGTTACAAGCCCATGTATTGATGCAGGAGATCCAATTAGTCCCTTCGCACTCGAGCCGCTTCCTAACGGTGACAGGATTAATATGGGAGCTTATGGCGGCACAGCCGAGGCGAGCAAATCTACTACAGAACCTCAGCCTGAGGAACCAGACGAAGAAAAACCTTAGGGCTCAGAATACGGAAGACAGATATTACTTGAACTCCGAATCCTGATAATATTATGCAGGAGGAGTTGCGTCGAATTCTATCTTCGGACCTTGTTCATCTATACTTGACGGGTTACGAGCATCAAGTATCGAGTATCGAATATAAATTAACCAATCACCAGTCGCCAATCATTTTTTTCTTTTTGCGTTCATAGCAGCAGGCCGGTATAATCACGAGCACCAAACAAGCGAGTTTTTCAACTTATGGCGAAGCCGGAAGTGGTGGATATTATTATGTTAAACGTTCGGGAACAAGGATGAAAAAAATATCATATTACAATTAATCCTTATTCAATTTCTTGTCTCAATTTCAATAGCAAAAACAGGAATAAACTCTATGCTAACTTCTTTGTTGCAGAGAGCATTTAATGGAGATTTTTGATGACAGAATCTTTTTCCGAAAGATATGGATATAGCAAGATACCGGCAGATCATCTTGTTTACGAAGATGCACCCGATCAACTGCGTCAATATATAAAAAAAGTTGTATACGAAGATATGGGAAAGAGACCTAGATTTTTGAGATCGGTTATTTGTAGAACTTTGCTGGTACGGGAAGACCCGAATAATTGGTCTGAATACCCAAATATTGATTATGAAGTTGACGAAGATTTACACAGAATGAAATGGTATCAGGTCTATGATGTTATTGAAAGTCTTGCAGGAGTTTTTGAGAAGCTAGGAGAATCAGAAGAATATGAATCTTTGATGAATTCTGGTTTTCGACGATTGGGCATTGGATGGCAATTAAAAGATGGCATAGTACAGACACGAGGAGATGAAGCCTTTGAAGAAAATCTTAGTGTTGCCCAAGGAAAATTAGAGGAAAGCCGTTTTGCGATAGCACGAAAAGAACTAAAAGAAGCGATCATGGATTTATCTAAAAGACCAGAACCAGATTTGAGAGGTTCAATCCAACATTCGATAGGAGCGCTGGAGAGCGTCGCAAGAGAAATTACGGGTGATCGAAAAAAAACATTAGGTGAGATATTAAAATTTCATCCAGACATTGTTCCCAAACCTCTTGATGAGGGTTTGTCAAAATTTTGGGGATATGCTTCAGAATTTGCCCGACATGTTCGAGAAGATCGAGATGTTGAGCGAAAAGAGGCACAGCTTATAATAGGGATATCATCTATAATTATTACTTACCTTATCGAAAGTATTGAGGAATAATATTAGCATAAATCCGGCTAACGCGGATAAATTTTTAATCAATCTGGTGTCTTGAACGGGCTGAAGCGTGTTGGAAATTTAATTTTAAGTTTTAAATAAAGGAAGCTGAGTGTCGAAGAAAAATAAATTTGCATGGACGCATCATGGTGACTACTTTAAACTTGTCACTGAGACTTATTCGCGAATCGAAAAACTGAAACGTGAGCATGATCAGTTCCAAAAAAGCCTCAAGGGTAAGGGAATATCCGATGACGATGTCGATTTTCTTGCGTCTCGAAATGATGCTATCGGTGAACTTTCTCTCATCGTGGTCATCTTCTCCGCATTTACGCTAGAAGCTTACATTAATCACTATGGTATCAATCGCCTATCGCGGAACTACTTCTCAAAATACTTAGATAAACTTGATATACTTGCCAAGTGGCTTGTAATTCCGCGGGTTGTGACTGGCAAGAAACTTGATCCTGGCTCCGAAGCTATGCAAGACCTCTCTTGGCTTGTCTCCCTCCGCAATCGTCTAGCACACTTCAAGTCAAAGAAAATAACAGTAGAAGAATTAGGGGAATCTGATTTTTTGTGGTACGAGGATGCTGAAAGAGCAATTAGAACTGTAAAACGAGTAACCTTATTGCTCAAGCGAATTGATTCGAGAGCAGATACAGATTGGCTGATAAATTTTTAATCGGTCTGGTGTCTCGAACGGGCTGGAGCGTGGTGGAGATTATTATTTTAGACGACAATCTTTATTTATGACTAAAACAAAATATCCTCAAACAAAAATTTCGAAAACTAAAGCTCGACAAGCATTATTACATTCGGGTTACTTGTTGGAAAGTCGTATAGAAAGCTTTCTTGACGAATTTGGCTATGTTGTGGAAGCGAACTCAGTCTATACTGACCCCCTAACCTCAAAATCACGTGAGATCGATTTATTTGCTCTATACGCTCAGAAGTTGTGGAAAGAGGACAGCTTTCTATTTAACTGTTTTCTCGTTGAATGTGTGAACAATCCTCAACCGATTGCTTTTATAACTAAGCAAGCTCAAACACCTTTTCTCTTTCATAACGACTTAAAAATATCTGGTCTACCAGTAAAAATACTTGGAGCAGACGAAGAAGAGTCATGGGAAATGTTGAGCGACTTTCTTAATATGGACAAATACCACCACTATTGTAAAGGTCATATTGCTACCCAGTTTTGCTCTTTTAGCCAGAAGAAGGTAAACAATGACTGGATGGCGTCCCACGACGAAAAGCATTTTGACTGTATTAAAAAATTATGTGACGCGGTTGATTATTTTTGTGAAAACCACTTCAAATCATGGACATTTGGAGACAATGAACCCGTAAACCTTCAGATATATTATCCTTTAATTGTTGTCCAAGGAGATTTATTTGATGCACGACCAAGTGAAAAGTCAGTGCGTTTATTTGATGCAGATCACATAATGTATAGGCAACCCACAGTCATAAACGGCAAGGAAGTAAATTATCAGATCGATATAGTTACAGAAAAATACTTTCAGCAATATGTCTTTATGGTTGAACGCGAGATTCAAAAAATAGTAAGTCGGATGCAGCGACGCAAACCTCAAATAATACGATCAATAGAAGCAATCGTAGATCTCGTAAAGAAAGCGAAAAACGAAGAAGAAGTTTTAGAGGCCATGAAATTCTAGACTTTTTACATCTTTTAAAAGTCAACAATAGATAAATCGCGAGGTTTAGTTCTGTCATTATTCATTGAATTGGACACGATTTATCAACCGGAGTTTACCCGCCGTTTATCTGGTGATCTTTCCCCTCTATACTTGCTTAAATTCACAGTGTCCTAAATATTCTTGCTAATCTCTCCAAACCAGGAAACCCCCGTTAGAAAACTTGACCGATAGTTTGTTACCTCTCCAGAGGGACTTATTTCTAACGGGATAAAGATATAAACATCTATTTAAGTATATATGCAAATACTTAAATAGTTATTTATAAAGTGCTATGAAAAAAACTAAGAGGTTCTAATAACGCTCTAATAAAATGAAAAATTTTCAACTAATATCATTCCCACGAAGGTGGGAATCCGGTAAATTAGAATGGTGCTACATACTGAATTGTGTTGTATAATATTATGTTAGGCGGCAATCGCCGACGGCGCCGCGATTTCCGAAAGTGGGATGAACATTGGCACCGCGCAATGCCCGCAAGTGGGAAGCCGACATCGGCAGAAAGGATGAACATTTATGGAACAAGCCTCCTCACAAGTCACCGCCAGATCAACTTTCCTGTACCTTGCTGCTCTACTCGCACTATGGGTATCGGGGTGTAGCCGGCAACCGTCCCCTGACGCACTTCTTCAAAGCGCGGGGCACAAGGTTGAGAAAGGTGACTTAGATGGGGCCTTGGCCGACCTGAACAAGGCTCTCGAGGTGGGAGGGCCAAACCCAAATGCCTATTTCAACCGTGCCATCGTGCATCGCCAAATGGGAGATTATCGGGCTGCAGAAGCAGATTTGACATCTGTTTTGTCGCTGAAACCGAAGGAACTGGACGCGTTCTTGTACCGAGCCAGATTGCGATACGAGCTTGGCAACTACGACGGTGCGATTCGGGACAACAGCGAGGCGCTTAAGATAGATCCCCGCTCTGAGGAAGCACACTACGGTCGTGCAACCTCGGCATACCAAGCGGGGAGATTCAGCGATGCAATCAGGGATTTCGAGTGGGTGACTCAAAACGGTAAGACCCCAGAGATGATAAAGGAATCGCATAGGCTTATTGGCCTCGCAAAGAAGCGCTAATAGGCCGGTCATGGCCTTGATGTCGCCAGGAGGTGCATAGTTGATTGATCGAAATAAGGAGCACGGTATGTATAGGGCATCCGCGATTGGGAGGCTGTTAATGTTGTGGGCAGCCATCCTATCTGTTGGGCTGGTGGTCCCCTCATGTTCGCGCAATGATAATAATGTCGAAAGTGACGAGTCGGTATTTGTCCGGCTGATGCGGGAAATGCCGGAGGCTCGGTACTTTGTCTTCTACGATTTAGATGTTACGGAGATAGCCTTTCCGAAAGAGAAGGCCGGCACGGGCATATACAGACTTCCGTACGGAGACCTTAGAGAGCTCTTGAATCTCCCTCCTGAATGGGAGAACGAACTGCGGGCTATTATTCCTGAGAGAAGTCGAGGTTTCTTTGTCAAGGTGTGGGAATTTCCCAGCTCGGACGCTTATCCCGATTTCTATTCGGTGCTTCAACCAAAGGCGTGGAATATCAAGAGGTTTGAGGCGCTACTGAAGAAGAACGGCTTTACAAGCCGAACGGGAGGGTCAGCGGTGCTGTGGGCTGGCATGGGCCATAGTGGTTATCGCGCAATTCCTATCCAGCTACGGATTTCACCGCAACGGATATGCTTAGGAAACTTCGACGTTGCTGATTCGGTTACTCCCAACCGCAATTTTGGGCAACTGCCGAGAGTAAAGGAACTCGCCCAGTTGATGTATCCCGATGCCTATAGTGTCAATATCGATACACCGAGCGGTGGGAATTCGATATTTGGGGAAACGCACGAAGGATTTGCCTTGGCAATACGGGGAAACACGAAATTGGATGCCGTGCTCAACTCGTACGCCGATGAGGAAACGGCTGGCAAAGCGCAGTCGTGGCACGTTCGCAAATCAGCGTCAAAAAAGGGTCCTGTACAGAAGGGCAGAATCCT
>CAZVUF010000012.1:0-21703 GCA_964629355.1 uncultured Pirellulales bacterium
CGGTGCTATATTCCGGCGGACTTACCCTGCATAAAATTTTCGATATGGATTTAACAAAGGCGGTCTGGCTCATTGGCATCGCCGCTGCAATCTATACAACGTGGGGTGGACTCAAGGCAGTTGCATGGGCAGACCTTTTCCTCGGCTCAGCCCTGCTTGCCGGCGGACTTGTCACTATGATTCTCGGCTTCAAAGCGATAGGAGGGATAGGGACGTTTCTTGAAGGCAGCGCCGACAAGCTTCACATGGTTCTTCCAGCCGACCATTCGGCACTACCCTGGACAGCCTTAGTGATCGGGCTTTGGATACCGAACTTTTACTACTGTGGCCTGAATCAGTTCATCGTGCAGAGAACGCTCGCCGCCAAGAGCCTCAAGCAGGGCCAGCTCGGTATTATCTTCGCCGCCGCTCTTTGGTTGATTGTTCCTTTTGCTATCGTCCTTCCAGGAATAATGGCCTGGCAATTGTATCCGAACCATCTGGCTAAACCTGATGAAGCGTACCCAACGCTGATCAGGAATCTTATACCGGCGGGGCTTCGAGGTTTTATGTTCGCGGCGATATGCGGAGCAGTGATGAGCTCATTAGCCTCAATGCTGAACTCGGCATGTACTATCTTTACGATGGATTTGTATAAACGCCACGTTAGACCGGATGCATCGCAGAGGTCGCTGATAACGATGGGCAGAGCAATGACGGTTATTTTTGTCATCATCGGATGCCTGATAGCACCCCAGATACGGCGGATACCTGAAGGAGTTTTCAGTTATATACAGGAGTTTCAGGGCTTCATCTCGCCGGGTATTTTAGCAGCGTTTGTATTCGGGATGATTTTCAGGCGAGCTCCCGCCTCGGCGGCTGTTACAGCCCTGATACTTAATCCTATTGTTTATGGCATATTATTTGTCTTCTTCGGAGACTTTCCATATTTTGTGAAGATGGGAATTACCGCTGGTCACATTGCATTCCTTAATAGAATGGCAATTACCTTCGTTTTACTGATCTGCATTATGGTAGTTATCACCATCCGCAGGCCTTTGCCTGAGCCGAGGCAGATGCCTGTTAGAGAGGGAATTGATATGAGGCCGGCTCCTTCTGTTTTATGGCTCGGCGGCGCGGTAATAGCAGCGGTTATCGCTTTCTTTGTTATCTTCCGGTGATTCGACAAATCACCTTTTAAGCTCTCATATATAGGCCGCCATTGACGGCGATATATTCACCGGTAATAAAGCTTGCGGAGTCACTGGCTAAAAACAAGACTGCTTTTGCTATATCCTCGGCGGTGCCATTTCTGCCGAGCGGCGTCTGCTCAGCAGCTTTTTTTCTTTTGTCCTCAGAACTGAATCTTTGATGAAAACGCGTCTCAATAAAACCAGGAAGGACACTATTGACACGAATACCATAGCAGGCGAATTCATTGGCCATCGCTATGGTTTCTGTAGCGACGGCTGCTTTCGCACTTGCATATAGACCCGCTCCTTCACCTCCGCCTGTATGGCCTGCAACCGAGCCGATATTGACGATGCAGCCCTTACTTTGTTTCAGATACGGAAGTGCCGCCTGCGTCGCCAGAAAGACACTTCGGACATTGGTTGCAAATATGTCCTCGTGATAATCGAGCGTGGCAGTCTCCAAAGGTTGTCTCTTGATAAGTGAACCGGCGTTATTGACTAAGATATCGATCCCACCGGCCTTTTTGGCGAACTGCTCAACCATGTGGCTGACCTGCTTTTTATCCCGCATATCCGCATAAAGTAGAACACCGTCGCCATTTTTTTTGACCTGCTCTAAGGTTTTTTCGCCGCCATCTTTTGTCCGGAAGTAATGCACGCCGACGAAACATCCTTGCTGGCTGAACATCACCGATGTCGCAGCACCGATCCCGCTGCTTGCGCCTGTAACCAAAGTTTTTTTGCCTTTGAGGTCTTCGTAAATCATTTTATGTCACCAACCCCCGGGCGAAAATTGGTCACTGACTGGCTCCTTCCACCAGGCGGGATTTCGGTAATATTCCTTAAGCATCATAGCAGCGACGACGCCGTCACCGACGGCAGTGGCTAATTGCATAGCCGCCCCTGCTCTGCAGTCACCCGCCACGAAGACGCCCGGCACACTTGTGCGAAGATAAGCACAATCGCACTTTATGAATCCTCTGTCGGTCAGCTCTACAAAACCTTTCAAAAAGTCGGTATTCGGCACCATGCCGATAAATATAAACACGCCGTCGCAAGAGTAATCTTCTTCCTTGTTGCTTTTGACGTTCTTCAACTTGACTGATTGTACCCTGTCCTTGCCCTGGATAGCCGTTGCGACGGTGCTGTATTTAATAATCAAATTTGAATTCTGCTCGTTGGCCTTTTGCAGAAGCTCTTCGACCAGAACCTTAGATGCTCTGAATTCGTCTCTGCGGTGTATCATGGCGACCTTCTCGGCGTATTTTGCTATGTGCAGCGTTTCTTCGACCGCGGTATTGCCGCCGCCGATAGAGACGACGTGTTTTCCCTTAAAGAAAGGCGCATCGCAGGTACCACAATAGCTTACGCCGGCTCCCGCGTTGCGGAATTCTTCCTCGCCGGGGATGCCGAGCTTACGATAACCGCTGCCCGGAGATAAGATTACTGCTCTTGTCGTGTACTTATCCTGACCACAGTAAACAGCGATGTTGCCGTCTTTTAGTTTCTCCAGCTTTGTAACTTCGCAGCCGGTCTTTATCTCGGCGCCAAAATTCTGAACTTGTTTTTGCAGATGCTCAATAAGCGCAGGGCCTTCAATCCGTTCGATACCGGGATAGTTTTCGATTCTGTTTGTGGTATTGATTTGTCCGCCTGGCATAAGTTTTTCGAGCATCAGCGTTTTTAATCTGTCGCGCGAGGTGTAAAGAGCAGCCGCAAGGCCTGCTGGGCCTGCACCAATAATGATAACATCGTATAAATTATCGCTCATCTTGCTTTATTCTAAAAGTGGCTCGATCTTCTTTTTAAGATCGGATTCAAAATTCGGCGTAACGCCGGTGATTCTGCTCACTACTTGGCCATTTTTAAAGATATTCATCGTTGGTATGCTCATTATGCCGTATCTGATAGCGGTATCGCGTTGGTCGTCGACGTTGAGCTTACAGATCTTTAGTTTTCCCTTATAATCGCTGGCCACTTTCTCCAGTACTGGAGCGGCTGCTTTACAGGGGCTGCACCATGGCGCCCAGAAGTCCACCAGCACAGGGACTTTCGATTTGAGAACCTCGTCTTCAAATGTTTCATCGTTAATGTTGATAGGCTTGCTTCCTTGCATGTTTGTTCTCCTTCTCGTCTGAAAATTATAATTTCAAATCAAAGTCAGATACTAAGATGCAAAATGCTTTGTGTCAACGGTGTTTGTTTGAAACCTGCCGTGAAATTGCAGGTCAATGATAAAGGGTTATTGATTGATTATTAATTTACTCAAACTGACCGATTTATTATCAGTACTAATGGCAATTTTCTTATTTGTAAAGACATATAAAACTTTGTCATTCGGAGCGTAACGAATTGAAGTGAAGAATCTGGGCAGCGAAAAGATTGGTTTTCTGCTGTTAAGGCCAACTGCTTTGCCCTCTCGCCTTTGCGTAGCCGCTTTGGCGGAGCGATGTCGATTCAGCAATGACAAAAAATAGGTCAGGTTGAGTTAATTATGTTTCAAGGGCTGACAAATTTTTCTATGCGCATAAAAAAGACAGGGCCGAGGTGCGGAGGGAGAGGAAAAGCGAGATAACCTCAGCCCTGTTGAATGCTTAATTAACTATTTCAACGATACGAAAATTGTTAAAAATAGTTCGTATGTTTATAAACGCAGTACGAAACTTCTAAAAACTTAGCTCAAATGCTACGCAAACCAATATAACCACTTACCATTATATCCTGCTAAGGATGCTATGACAAGCTAAAATTGACAACAAAAATTAAAAAATTTCTCAATTTTTGTTTTTTTCGTAGCTGTAGTACAAATCCACAGGCAAACCCAAAATAAAACGCATTTTTTATGATCGTCAGTACAAGGATAACAGCTCAACGCGCCTATTGACTTAATCGCTATTCTGATTTATTCTTACAGGCGCTACTACTGTAAAAAGTAGGTAAAGTTTATCTTACCGCTGCTTAATACCGTAGTATAACTGAGGATACGGCATGAAGTACAGTAAAATCAGGTTATGGTCGCCTGTATTTATCTTTCTTACGGCAGCCTGCTGTTTGTTTGTGGCGGATTTTTTTCTGACCGGGCCGGTAGCAAAAAACGGCGTGCCGTTGCTGCGCCTGTTGGCCATCCTGGCGGCGGTGGCATGCTTAACAGCCTTATTCAGTCTTTCCACGTGCTATTATTTCGCCTGGAAGAAAAAGCCAGTCACTGAATGGATAATGGTGAATCGGCTTTACTGGCTGCTGGGCATTTTTGCCTGCCTTGCTATTTCATTCTATGGCCTGGGCGTTCTCGGAAAGGTCGGTACTCTTCTGAGCCTCTTCGGCGGCATGGTCATCGGATGGTCACTGCAGCAGCCTTTAAGCGGCTTAGTCGCCTGGATGCTGATAAATCTGCGTCGGCCCTTCAGACCTGGCGACAGAGTCCAGTTTCCAAAGCTTGACCTGACAGGCGATGTCAAAAATATCGGCGCTATGTATATGGAGCTTAACGAGGTCGGTGGAACCATCGGAAGCGAAGAAGCCGTCGGTCGCAGCGTTTTTATTCCCAACGCAATGCTCTTTGAGCAGGTGGCTATCAACTATGCCTCCGCCCACGAAGCTCCGTATATTCTTGATGAAATTGTTGTGCGAATCACCTACGACTCGAAATGGGACGTAGCCGAGCAAATCCTTATTAATGCAGCTCGCCAGGTCACCGGTGACATTATCAAGGCGACCGGCGTGACGCCCTATATCCGCTCGGAGCTTTATGACTATGGCGTTTATATGCAGCTTCGATACCAGACCCGCGTCAAGGACCGAGCCAAGACGTCGTACAAGATTACCAAGTTGATATTTGAGGAAATCCAGCGCAATCCCTTAGTGGATGTGGCTATACCGTACATTTATTCTTATCGGGCCAGCCAGGAGGAAAGAATACGGGATGAACTGACAGGACCTACTGCGGAAGAGCTTGGCCAGAGTTTCAGGGAAATAGACGCTTCACTGATCGAGCAGGGTCGGCTTGAGGATCCTTATGATGTTGAGCAGTTGGCGCGGAGCATTGAGACGATGGGCCTGTTGCGACCGATAGTATTAGAGGAAAACCCGGATTCAGGCAAATACGAGATACTTGCAGGTCAATTACGTTATCAGGCGTGCAGAAAACTGGGCTGGAAGACTATTCCGGCTTTGGTGTTAGCTGGGCCGAGCAATAAGATTGAAGTGAACACAACCCCATAATAAAATTGTATACAAGAACCCCGCGATAAATCGTGAGGCCAAACACAAAAAATATTTAGCCCCCCAGTTTATTGGGGGGTTGTATTTGAAAGGCTTGGAAGAACAATTATGCTTAAAAGGACACACAACTGCGGCCAACTTCGTTTGGAAGATGTCGGTAAAAAAGTCACTCTGGCTGGCTGGGTAAACTCTTACCGCGACCACGGCAACCTCGTTTTCATCGACCTTCGCGACAGAGAAGGCCTAACCCAGTTGGTCTTCAACCCCGATACACAGCCCGAAGCCCACAAACTGGCCAGGACGGTCCGCTGCGAATGGATTATAGCCGCCAGTGGTGTCATTCAGCCAAGAAGTGCTGGCATGGAAAATCCGAAGCTGCCAACCGGCCAAATTGAGGTTCTTGTTCATCAACTGGAAATCCTCAATGTCGCTAAAACACCACCCTTTGAAATTGATAACGCAGACAAAGTTGGCGAAGAGCTTCGACTGACAAACCGGTTCATCGACCTGCGCAGACCGGTGATGCAAAAGAAGCTGCGAATCCGTCATCGCGTCAGCCAGATTGTCCGGCACTATTTCGACCAGTTGGGTTTCTGGGAGATAGAAACGCCCATGTTGGCAAAAAGTACGCCCGAAGGTGCGAGAGACTTTCTCGTCCCCAGCAGATTGCTTAAGAGTTGTTTTTATGCTCTGCCGCAATCGCCCCAGCTATTCAAGCAAATACTGATGGTAAGCGGTATCGACAAATACTTTCAGATTGTTCGCTGTTTTCGTGATGAAGACCCGCGAGCTGACCGACAAGCCGAATTTACGCAAATCGACGTTGAGATGAGCTTCGTTGACAGCAATGACGTCATCGGTGTGCATGAAAATCTTGTCGCAAAGATCTGGAAAGAAATCCTCAATGTCGATGTCACCACGCCGATGCGGCGCATGACCTATAAGGAAGCTATGGCTGATTACGGCATCGATAGACCCGACCTACGCTTTGATATGAGGCTGCGTGATATTTCCGATATCGCCAGGCAGAGCACGTTCAAGGTGTTTACATCAGCCATCGAAAACGGCGGAATCGTCAAAGGTCTCTGCGCACCAGCCGGAGAAAAATATTCCAGAAGTGATATCGAAAAAACGCTGACAGATTTTGTTGCCGACTACGGTGCCAAGGGACTGAGCTGGGTTAGGCTAAAAAATGAAAATGAAGCGCTCATGTTTATCGGAGGCCTTGGCAAATATTTCAGCCCGGAGCTTCAGCAGCAGATAATTCAGCGATTCGGGGCAAAGGATAGCGACCTGATTTTATTGTTAGCTGATAAAGAACAAGTCGTCAATAAGGCTCTGGCTCCATTACGCTGCAAGCTGGGACGGGAGCTTAAGCTTTATAACGAGAAAAGCTTTGAGTTCGTTTGGGTAGTCGGCTTTCCGCTTTTTGAGTGGAACGAGCAGGAAAAGCGCTATGACTCACTGCACCATCCGTTCACTGCACCAGTGCCGGAGGATTTAGATAAGCTGGATACCGATCCGGCTGGTATCTGCTCACAGGCATACGACATCGTGGTCAATGGCTCGGAAATAGGTGGCGGCAGCATTCGTATTCATAATCCGAAAGTTCAGGCCAAGGTTTTTGAGCTGCTCAACATTACGAAAGAGCAGGCGGAGAGACAATTTGGCTTCTTTTTACGTGCTCTGGAATACGGAGCTCCACCGCACGGCGGCATAGCCTTCGGTTTAGACAGACTCATTATGTTGCTGACCGGTACCGACAATATCAGAGATGTTATCGCGTTTCCCAAGACGCAGAGCGGCCAATGTCTTTTGTCCGATGCGCCCAGCGAAGTCGATCAGAAGCAGCTTGACGAGCTAAACCTGCGGACGCAAAAACATTTGCGCGCAATCGAACAAGACAAAAATCCTGCATAAATTGTGAACCTGGGAGGGATAAAATGCCTGAACCTGCATATAACTGGACAATGGCGTTCTGGCTGGTGGGTGTTCCTATACTGCTGGGCCTTATAGGCCATTTCTTGGTCTTCAAAGTATTGCGGAAAATCGCTGCACGCAGCGGAAGCGTCATTGACGACTACTTAGTCAGACGCTGTTATCGACCGTTACAGTGGACAGTTGTCGTTTTTGTGATTCGTTTAGTTCTGCCCGCTGCACTGCCGGATGAAACGCAGACAAATGTCAACCATATCCTCAGTTTATTGCTCATCGCTTCTGTGTCTTGGCTGCTGATTAAAACAGTGTATGTGCTGGAAGATTACATCATCAGCAGATTTGAGGTAGATGTAAAAGATAATCTCAGAGCGCGGAAGATTCATACCCAGCTAAAAGTTCTCAAGCGCATAGTGATTATCCTGGTGGGTATCATAGCGATGTCCACGATGCTGATGACCTTTCCGAGAGCCCGCCAGCTCGGCACCACGATTTTGGCTTCAGCCGGCATTATCGGCATCGTTGTGGGTATGGCTGCTCAGCGGACGATAGGGACATTTATCGCTGGGCTTCAGATAGCTTTTACGCAGCCGATCCGCGTTGACGATGTCGTTATTGTGGAAAACGAATGGGGCAGAATTGAAGAGATAACTCTGACATACGTGGTGGTTAAGATTTGGGACCTGAGGCGTTTGATTGTCCCTATTACGTATTTTATTGAAAAGCCATTTCAAAACTGGACTCGCGTCACAGCGGACATATTGGGGACAGTATTTATCTACGTTGATTATACGGTTCCCATCGACGCCGTCAGAGAGGAACTTCATCGCATCCTGAAAGAATCTCAGCTTTGGGACAGTAGAGTCTGTGTGCTACAGGTGACTAATACGACTGAGCGTGCTGTCGAGCTGAGGGCTCTTATGAGCGCTGCGGACGCATCGAGTGCATGGAGTCTTCGCTGCGAGGTAAGAGAAAAATTGATAGAATTTGTACGCAATAAATATCCACAGGCCCTGCCAAAACTGAGGATAACGAATCCCGCGTAAAACGTGAGAAGAACCCCGCAATTGGGTTCCCGCGAAGCGGGGTCCCATTGCAGGATTGTTACAATGTACGATGCGAATTAATCTAAAAAGTATTTGGAGCAGATTGTTGCAGCTTCTGCGACTGCGGCCTCTTTCGTTGGCGGTGAAGTGCCAACTAATGTTCGGCCTGGCGGTAGTCTTTACCTTAGTGCTTGCTCTTATTCTGCCCTACATCTGGATGCGGCAGCTTATAAAAACGGATTACCTTGATACCGAGCGAGCAAGGGTTGAAACATTGTTGTTCAGACAACACTTTCAGCTCAAAGAGAGAAGCGGTGATTCCCTTGCTCCGCTGGACAAAGCCGGTCATGTCTTGGACCCCAACTACCCCCGAATTAACTGGATTCGCTTTGCTAAGGAAAGTGGAGAGGCCAAAAAACAGCTTCAGCAGTTAACAGAAAGGCAGAAGCAGACCATTGAATTGTTAAAAGACGAGGAGACCAGAAACGACACTATCAGTTTTGAGAAAAAAGACGACATTTACTACAGCGAATATGTAAGAATCATCAGAGCAACCGATAATTGTATAAGCTGTCACAACCCGCAGGGTTCAGCGGGGACCTTTTCGTCGAACGAAATAATAGGTGCAATAATTATTCAAAGCCCTGCAGGTGAAATCAGTAAAACTCAGCTTCTGAATTGGGTCTGGGTCGGCGTGGCCGGACTTATAGCGGGCACGGGAGCGATCATTGCGTTTTACTGGATCACGCAGCGAGTAATCCTCAGCCCGATTCGTCAGCTTCGGGCAATGGTGAATAATGTCGCTGAGGGCAATCTCGACATAAGAAGCACTATAAAAACCGGTGATGAATATGAGAAGCTCGCCGGCTCTTTCAACCACATGCTGGATGGCCTTCAGGCGGCACAGGAAAAACTGCGCCAGACAAACCAGCAGCTCGACTCAAAAATAGCGGAGCTTTCCGAGCGAAATATCGAGCTTTTCAAAGCTAACAAGCTAAAGGGCGAATTTTTAGCCAATATTTCGCATGAGTTCAGGACACCGCTCAATGCGATAATCGGCTTTGCACAAGTGCTGCGTGAGAAGCCGGGCATACTCCACAAGGACAAGAGCCGAAGGTACGCAGAGAATATCATCACAGCCGGAAACAGACTGCTGGGTATGATTAACGACCTGCTGGAGCTGGCTAAGACCAGAGCGGGCAAAGTTGAGCTGCATATTGAAAAAATCTCTCTGCCGGAGATTATTGATGCTGCAATAGTGTCCTTCTCGCTGCAGACCAGGAACAAGAAAATCAAGGTCAAGGTGGTGACAGAGCCTAACCTGCCGACTCTTATAACCGATGCTGGCAAGGTTCAGCAGATAGTGTATAATTTTTTAAGTAATGCGGTGAAATTCACACCTGACCACGGTAGGATTGAAATTTGGGCCGGCTCCTCACCGGTAGCGGGTAACATGGCTTCTGTAAGTTCAGATGAGCAGACTTTGGTCGGCCCGGGGCTTGAGCCGCGGTTTGTCCGGATTACTGTAAGCGATACCGGCTGTGGCATCGCGGAAGAAAACAAGGAGAAGATTTTTGAAAAATTCCGACAAATTGACGGCTCCCTGACACGCGAGACAGCCGGCAGCGGTCTGGGACTTACAATCTGCAGGGAGTTGGCTGTTCTGCTGGCAGGAAGTATTGGCATGGAAAGCGAGGTCGGCAAAGGCTCAAAATTCTGGCTCGATATTCCTATTACACTCACTAATGAACAGGATGAAGGTGGTACAAAAATCCCGCAATGAATTGTGGGCTTCCAGTAAACAATATGAATTCGCCCAACTTCATTGAGACTGAAGATTTAACTAAGGTTTATTCGACAGGCAGGATTGAGGTCGTTGCTCTTCAAGGTGTAAATCTGTCCGTCGGATGTGGTGAATTTCTCGGTGTAACAGGACCATCCGGCTCAGGCAAATCTACGCTAATGAACCTCTTGGGCGGCCTCGATACACCATCAAACGGTCGCATCAAGGTCGAGGGCAAATTCATTTCCGATTTGAGCAAAGAAGAATTGGCCCTTTATAGGCGTTTCCAAGTCGGGCTTGTTTTCCAGTCGTTCAACCTTATTTCTTCCTACACAGCCTTGGAAAATGTGGCCTTTCCGTTGCTTTTTGCAGGTGTTGCCAAAAAAGAAAGAAAAATTAGAGCGGAGCAGGTGCTGGCAAAGGTGGGTTTAGGAAATCGTAAAGACCATCTGCCAGCGGAGCTGTCCGGCGGAGAACAGCAGAGAGTAGCCATTGCACGAGCGCTGATTAATCAGCCGAAAATCCTGTTAGCTGATGAGCCTACGGGCAATTTAGACAGCAAAACATCGCGAGAGATTGTGCAGGCACTGTCGGACTTAAATAAAAATCAAGGCCTGACTGTGGTTATGATATCGCATGAAGAGTCTTTATTGGCTGAATTTGCAGATAACGTTATACACTTTTGTGACGGCAGAGTTACCGGAGAGGTAAAGCATAAATGAGGATTTCCGACTACATTGAACAGTCTTTTGCGAATTTGTGGAAGAGGAAGCTCCGCACATTTCTTACCACTTTCGGTGTGGTGATAGGAATTGGAGCACTTGTATCGATGATTTCTTTCGGCAAGGGTGTACAGAAAAACGTCACCGACCAGTTCAATAAGCTGGAGCTTTTTAATTATATAAGTGTTACCACGTCCTCGTCCTCACGGGAAAATCATGCAGACCCAGATCAACAGCCATCCGCAGAGGACGTAAATTTAGCCCCCCGATTTATTGCAGTGGTTGATCCTAATATCCTTGATGACACCTTCATCCGAGAGGTCACTGGCCTAAAAGACGTAGAATATGCCTTTCCAGAAATTCGTTTTCCGGCCATGATTAGATTTAAAGGAAAAGAGGAGTTCAGTTTCATTCAGGTCCTGCCTGCCTATGTTTCCGACTTAATGAAGCTGCGAGCGGGCGAGTCCTATACTTCCGATGAGGAAAACTGCCTTATAATAAGTGATTCTATGCTTCATCGGATGGGGATCAAAAATTACGAAGAGGCAATTAGACAGCAAATCGAGCTTTCTACGCTGACCCTTGACTTTAGTATTTTTAATCTCGCCAATATTGCATCTTTTTTTATTCGAGGCAGTAAAGACCCTAACGGCACCAGGACTGAAAGGCTTCCCTTTGCCACCCGGAGCTATACGTTTACTATTGTCGGCGTGGCCGAACGGATGGGATTCGGGGGTGCCATACCTTTACGCAGCGATGTTTATATTCCGCTGGGGCCTTCGCAGCGAATGGAAAAGTTATCGCTGACGAGCATCTGGGATTTTTTCCAATCACCGGGACAGATTAAGGGCTATTCCTCAGTGAGTGTAAAGCTCTCATCAGCTAAATACGTTGAGCCTGTTAAGAAAAAGATACAGGATTGGGGTTTTAAGACCTTTGCTCTTATCGATCAGCTTGAGGAGATGAAAAAAGCCTTTATATTTATGGATATGTTTTTGTTCGCGGTGGGGATGATAGCCATTGTTGTTGCTTCTCTGGGCATTATTAATACGATGGTAATGTCGATCATGGAAAGATACAAGGAGATCGGCGTTATGAAAGCAGTCGGAGCCAGTGACAGGGACGTGAAAAAGATATTTTTCTTTGAGTCTGGCGTGATTGGCTTTTTGGGCGGCGTCTTCGGCCTTATCTTGGGCTGGGCTGTGAGCATGATAATCAATTTAATTATCAATTCGATTACGTCCAGAGAGGGAGTCCCGTATGTAAATTACTTTAGTTTTCCGTGGTGGCTGTGCCTGGGTGCAATTCTTTTTTCGATACTTGTCAGCCTCGCCGCCGGTATTTACCCTACTCTTCGTGCCGCGCGGGTTGACCCCGTTGTGGCACTGAGGCATGATTAAATGAAAACGAAATATTTAGCCACGCGATTTATCGCGGGGGTTTTGTGTGGGGTTTTCAAGGAGAAAAACATGCGTATTACGTCTTTATTATTGATTTTATGTATTAGTGTCCAGGCTTTCGCAGCAGAGGACATCGACAAAACGCATCCGTTTTCCATTCATGATATGTTAGCAATGGATAGAATTTCTGACCCACAGGTCTCGCCGGATGGTAAATGGATTGTTTTTGTTCTGCGAAAGACCGACCTCGAAGCAAACCGTGGCCGAACCGACCTCTGGCTCGTCGGCAGTGACGGTACTAACCTTAGGCAATTGACAACTCATCCGGAGGCAGATACGAATCCGAGATGGTCACCGGATGGCAGCACGGTCTATTTTGTTTCCAGCCGATCGGACTCAACGCAGGTCTGGCGAATCCGAATCGACGGCGGCGAGGCTGAGCAGGTAACAGACCAGTTGTTCGATGTCAGTAATTTAGCTATCTCGCCCGATGGCAAATTCATCGCTTTTACGATGGAAGTTTTTCCCGACTGCAACGCAGCAGCTACAAAGACTCGGCTTGATGAAATCAAGCAAAGAAAAGCGACCGGACGAATCTATGAGCGGATATTCGTTCGGCACTGGGATACCTGGAAAGACGGCAGACGCTCGCACTTATTTGTGATGCCGACAAGCGGTGGACAGGCGGTTGATATTATGAAGAATATGGATGCAGACACACCCTCGAAACCTTTTGGTGGGCCGGAAGAAATCACATTTACGCCGGATAGTAAGGGAGTTGTTTTTACCGCTCGTGATGTAGGTCAAAAAGAACCCTGGTCAACCGATTTTGACCTTTATTACGCTCCCAGCGACGGCATAACTGCCCTGAAATGCCTTACAGAGAAAAATGAAGCTTGGGATACTCATCCGCTCTTTTCGCCGGATGGTAAAATCTTAGCATATCTTGCGATGTCACGGCTTGGGTACGAGTCCGACCGATTTAGAATTATTCTGCGGAACTGGCCAGATGATAAGGAAAGAGTTTTGACGGAAGATTGGGACCAAAGTCCCGCCTCTATCTGTTGGTCAGCCGATAGTAAAACAATTTATGCTACAGCGGCAAATTTAGGCCAAGATTCGTTGTTTGCCGTTGATGTCGATTCTGGGAAAGTTAACACTATTGTTCGGAACGGTCGTGTGACTTCACCAGGTATTGCTGGTGACAGAATTGTTTACGGATTAGATAATCTATGCTCGCCGGTAGAACTGTACTCGGTAAATCCTGATGGAGGTGATGTGCAGAAACTCACAGAGATAAACTCTCAGAAGCTTTCTACCGTACAGATGGGAGAATTTGAGCAGTTTACTTTTGCTGGCTGGAACGATGAGACGGTTTATTGTTATGTAGTCAAGCCTGTTGATTTCGATGTTAATAGAAAATATCCGGTTGCATTTTTGATTCATGGCGGGCCACAGGGTTCGTTCGGCAATCATTTTCATTACCGCTGGAATCCGCAGGCTTACGCAGGGGCGAGCTACGCTGCGGTGATGGTTGATTTTCACGGCTCGGTTGGCTACGGTCAGGCCTTTTGCGATTCGATTCGCGGCGACTGGGGCGGAAAGCCGCTGGAGGATTTGCAGAAGGGACTGGCTGCAGTGCTACAGCGCTATCCGTGGATGGATAGTGACAGAGTCGCGGCACTGGGGGCTTCTTTCGGCGGATATATGATTAACTGGATTGCAGGCAATTGGTCTGAGCGGTTCCGATGTCTGGTCAATCACGATGGTAGTATCGATGAGCGGTTTGCTTATTTCGATACGGAGGAGCTTTGGTTTCCGGAGTGGGACCACATGGGGACACCGTGGGATAATCCGGCAGGTTACGAGAGGCATAATCCGGTAAATTTCATAAAGAATTGGCGGACTCCGATGCTGGTTATTCATGGGGCTTTAGACTTTCGTGTAGCTGATACGCAGGGACTTGGCACATTTAACGCGTTACAGCGTTTGGGGATACCGAGCAAATTGTTATATTTTCCGGATGAGAATCATTGGGTACTCAAGCCCGCCAATTCCATTCTCTGGCACGAGACGGTCATTGACTGGTTAGATAAATGGACTAAACGGCCATGACATGAAAACCCCGTAATAAATTACGGGGCCAAATTAGAGTTCAGTTAGGAATATTTGACCTTCCAAATGCTGACATTATAATATTATGCTTTCACTAAATTCTATTCAATGAAAAGGACAATCAATGGCTAAAAAGTTTGTCAGGGCGATTTTTCCAGGTTCATTTGACCCGATTACTAATGGACATCTGGACGTTATCAATCGTGGCTTGAAACTCTTCGACGAGCTTATTATCGCCGTCGGTCGAAGCCCGATTAAAAACCAGCTATTTACCCCTGAAGAACGCGTCGAAATGATTGCGGAAATAATCCGTCAGAGGAAGATGAATGGTGTTTCGGTAGAAAGCTTCGATGGCCTAACCGTAGAATACGCCATGAGCAAAAAGTCCGATGTAATTCTCCGTGGCCTGCGAAGCCTTACTGACGTCCAATATGAGTTCCAGCTCGCCATGACTAACCGGGCCGTGGCCGGCATAGAAACAGTCTTTGTATTGACCAGCGAGCAATACGGTTTTACCAGCTCAACGCTTATCCGTGAGGTGGCTTCTTTGGGCGGCGACCTGTCAAAACTGATTCCGGAGAACGTCCAATATCGTTTGCGACAACGATTTAATAAAAACCGCTCGTGACCCGTCGCTTGATGCACGGAACATGAGCTACGAGAGACGAAATTATGTTCACAATCAGTGTCCAAACAAGCTTTCGAGCATCGCATCGATTAGCCCTGTCGGACGGCTCAAAAGAGCCTGCACACAGCCATAACTGGGTCGTAACCGCCAGTGTCAGCTCGGATACGCTCAACAATATGGGAATGGTAATGGACTTTGGCCAGCTCAAATCGGCAGTTGAAGCAGTCGCATCTGAGTTCAATAATATATCGCTGGACAGGATTGATTACTTCAAGCGGAACAACCCATCTGCTGAGAACGTAGCTAAATATATATACAATAAGCTTGAGCAGATACTGCCGAAAGGGCTAAAATTACGAAGCATCAAGGTCGAGGAAGAACCTGGCTGCTCAGCGGAATTCAGCAAAATATAGTTGTAGTGATTAAACAAATTTGACGATATTTTTCTGGAGAATTTTGTTATAATATACGAAAACATACAGGATTCTCAACTTCCGTGAAGGAAACGATTGGGAAACCGGAGTCAAGTATAGAGGTAATTATGTTATGTCAGATTTGTAACAAGAAAACAGCGACTATTCACCTAACAGAGATTACCGACGGTTTACGCAATGAGATGCACCTGTGTGAACGTTGTGCCGTCGAGCAGGGTATAGCTGCCCAGGGCCAGGTTTCGATAAATGAACTGCTCAGCAGTCTGCTTGCTGTTCAGCCAAGTGACGAGGAGCTGTTTGAGCCGTCGGAAGGTGAGATGAGCTGCCCACAATGTGGTTTTACACTGGACAAATTCCGCAGAGAAGCAGTCTTAGGTTGTCCCAACGACTATGAGTATTTCGAAAAAGCGCTTCTGCCGCTTATCGAAAGAGCCCACAACGGCGGTACAAGCCACTGCGGCAAAATACCTTCAAAGACGCCGCAGCAGACAAAAAAGCAGATGAAGCTCGTTAATCTGCGCCAACAACTTGATGCCGCTGTGCGAAAAGAAGATTATGAATCGGCGGCCAGATTGCGGGACGAAATAAAACAACTGGAATCTTGAATTTGATACTCACCGAGCATCGAGAATCCAGCATAGAGACACGATAATGAAGCTGACTGATATAAGTAGCGATATAAACGAATGGCTTAGCGGCACGGGCCCATTGTCCGACATCGTAGTTTCTTCACGGATTCGTTTAGCGAGGAATCTTGCCGGTCATAAATTCCTCAGCCGTTGCTCGGCCGCTGAAAAAGCCGAGATATTAGCAAAGCTGAAAGACGTTTTAATGTCGCTCGACTTCGGTGACGAAGTCTTTTATATCAGTGTGGACAAAACTTCCGATTTGAACAGAGATTTTCTGGTCGAACGACATCTTATCAGCCGACACCACGCAGCAGGCCGGGGGCCGCGAGGCGTTGTTATCGCCCGGCGGGAATTCTTCACAGCTATGATCAATGAAGAGGATCATTTGCGGATGCAGGTGTTGAAAGCCGGCTGTCAACTGTCCAAGTGCTATGAGCAGATAAACCATATTGACGATATGATAGAGCAGAAGATTGACTTTGCTTACAGCCCTCGTTTCGGATACCTGACCGCGTGCCCCACTAATCTTGGCACGGCAATTCGATGCTCAGTAATGTTGCACCTGCCGGCTTTGAAGATGACCGGCCAGATAGAGAAATTCTTCAATGCCGCAAAAGATATGAGCTTGGCTGTGCGGGGCCTTTTCGGCGAAGGCACTGAAGCAGCAAGTGATTTATACCAGTTATCCAACCAGGTCACCCTTGGAGTCTCCGAGGAAGCTATTGTCTCGGAATTTGAGGGTAACATTATCCCTGAAATTGTCGAATATGAAAACGCCGCCAGGAAAGAGCTGCTCAGCAAGAAGGTGGATACCCTCGATGATAAAATTTCTCGGGCGATGGCACTTTTGCAACATGCCCATTTAATAAGCTCACAGGAGGCGTTGTTTCTGCTGAGTCATTTGCGATTGGGCATTAATATGTATGAGCATATGGGGGCAACAACACCTGCATTGAAGAGGCTCCGCGATCTGGCTGGACAGCACCGAGATAAGTCGAACCATGTAACAGATAAGGACAAAGGACTGTCTATTGCGACCATCAATCGCCTGTTTATGCTGACCCTGCCTGCTCATCTGCAGTTAAATTACGGAAAACCGCTGGATACTACTCACAGAGATGCACTTCGAGCCAAAATCATCCGTTCAGCTCTGAACCAGGAAACTTAAAAACATTTAGCCCCCAAATTTATTTGGGAGTTTTTACCTGCCAAAATGGCACGATGTATTGGCAATTCAGGGCATCTTTCTACAAGTAAGAGATCGAAAAACGGTGGCGGGGAAAATATAACCTGCTGATATCCAAAGCGTTAAGTGTTTCAGACGGTATATCTATCCAACTGGCACGTCTTTTGCACGTTCAAATTTTTAGCTTTTTACAGAATTTTTTTGTCATTCCCGCGGAAGCGGGAATCTATTATGTTTATGTTTTTCTGGATTCCTGTTCACACAGGAATGATATTATGACAATACCGAAAGGAACTTAACGATGGCTAAAATCATTGGAATAGATTTAGGAACAACGAACTCTGTGGTGGCTGTAATGGAAGGCTCGGCACCGAAGGTCCTTATAAACTCATCCGGTTCTCGGTTGACGCCTTCAGTGGTCGGCTTTACCGACAAGGGTGAAAGACTTGTCGGCCAGATAGCACACCATCAACAGGTAACCAATCCGGAAAATACGGTTTTTTCGATAAAGCGTTTTATGGGCCGACGCCATAACGAAGTTGCCTCTGAAGAGAAGTTAGTGCCTTACAAAATCGTCGGTGGGCCGGAAGAGCTGGTCAAAGTCGAGGTGCGAGGCAAACAATACACGCCGCCCGAGATTTCAGCTATGGTCCTGCAGGACTTGAAAAAGACCGCGGAGGACTACTTAGGCGAAAAAGTTACCAGCGCTGTTATTACAGTACCGGCTTATTTCAATGATTCACAACGTCAAGCGACCAAAGACGCCGGCACAATAGCGGGACTGAAGGTCGAACGAATTATCAACGAGCCTACCGCTGCTGCCCTTGCCTACGGCGTCGAAAAGAAACCGAACGAAAAGGTGGCGGTGTTCGATTTCGGTGGCGGCACTTTCGATATCTCAATCCTTGATATCGGCGGATTCGAAGAAGAAGGCGGCGTCCTCGAGGTGCTCAGCACCAATGGTGACACACACTTGGGAGGTGATGACCTTGATGCAGTGCTGATAAATTATTTAGCCGACGAGTTCAAAAAACAGCAGGGCATAGACCTGCGTAACGACCCAATGGCGCACCAGCGACTGAAAGAGGCAGCAGAGAAGGCAAAGTGCGAGTTGAGTACTCAGCTCGAAGCCACGGTTAATCTGCCATTTATCACCGCTGATGCCTCTGGTCCCAAACATCTGCAGATGACAATCACCCGAAGTAAGTTTGAGTCGCTCTGTGAGCATGTTTTTGAACGGTTGAAAAACCCATGCTACAGGGCGCTGGAGGATGCAAAGCTTCAGCTGAAGGAAATATCCGAGGTGTTGTTGGTGGGCGGCTCAACCAGGATTCCAAAAGTCCAGCAGATTGCACGGGAAATTTTCAAAAAAGAGCCGAATAAGAGCCTTAATCCGGATGAAGTAGTTGCCATTGGCGCCGCTATCCAGGGGGCTGTTCTTGCGGGCGATAGCGGTGTAAAAGACATTCTGCTGCTGGATGTTACGCCGCTGTCTCTGGGCGTCGAGACATTGGGCGGGGTTATGACCAAACTGATTGAGCGCAATACAACCATTCCGACCAGCAAAAAGGAAATTTTCTCGACCGCTGCGGATAGTCAGACCTCCGTTGACATACATGTGCTGCAGGGTGAACGTGAATTTGCGCGAGACAACCGGACCTTGGGCAGATTTCAGCTTACTGACATTCCGCCTGCTCCGCGAGGCATTCCGCAAATCGAAGTGGCGTTTGATATCGACGCCAACGGTATTTTGAACGTCTCAGCAAAGGACCTTGGTACTGGCAAGCAGCAATCCATCGTGATAAAGTCAAGCTCAGGGCTTAGTGAGCAGGAAGTTGAGAAGATGAAGAAGGATGCCGAGTCGCACGCTGCGGAGGATAAGAAAAAAAGAGAGGTGATCGACCTGAAGAACCAGGCCGACCAGTTGATTTATTCAACGGAAAAGACGCTCAAAGAACACGGTGACAAAGTCTCCGGCGAGACCCGCGGCAAAATCGAAAGTGCGGTAAACAACCTGAAAGAGGCTATTAAAGGTGAAGACGGCCAGGCGATAAAAAGAGCGATGGAAAATCTTAGTACAGCCAGCCAGGAACTGGGCAAAGTGCTTTACGAAGAAGCGGCCAAAAAGCAGGCTGCATCGGCTTCAGCCTCAACCGACGGTGCGCCAAAGGAGCATCCGCCTGAGGGTGAAGTAAAAAGAAAAGGTGGTGACGACGTAATCGACGCCGAGTTTGAGGCAAAGGATAAATAAAAAGGCAGGTTTAACCGTCACCAGAGGGGTGGCGGTTTTTTCTATATTTAGCCCCGCAGTTTACTGCGGAGTTATTTTTTTAAAGCCAACGGTTAGATTCGAACCAGCAGCTTGCCCCAACGCCAATAAAAAGCTAATATCTGTATGAGCAGCTTTCTATTTTTAAAGGTTTATTATTACAATCGAACAGGATTTGCATATTCCCGATGGCTCTACCATGAGTGAGCAGCAATACATGGATTTCCTCATTGAAGCACATAACCTGATAAAAGAGCTTCCCTCGTACCTGGCATCAGTAGAAGGTATAAACTGTCTTGAGTTAGCTCATCTGATTCCTTTGGTACCGGAAACAGTACTGTCAATTTACGCAGGCATCAACGATGCCGTCTGTAATAAAGCCCTGGTAACACCGCTGCTGCCCCGGCATGGCCACAATAATGTTTTTGTCTTTGACCCACAGGTTTACTCGGGTGGTAAGAATGTACCAGCCGGTACAACCGACGCCCGGAAGATACTTGTAGGATTTGAACCTCCCAATGAAACATGGGACAGAAACTGGACTTACGTAATGATTCAGGACCCTTCTCGCGGCTTTGAAAGCCTTTGGGCTGAGAGGGGATACATAGACATGATTCCAGCCAAGTTCGAAGATTTTACTATGCTGACAAATTCATCGAAGAGCAAGCTGTGCACTTTTATTGACGCCAAAGCTTTCGAGCATCCAGTCAACAAGTCCCGCAGATACCTCAAAGCTGCCAGAGCACGGGGTCAAAATCACGCCGCTGAATTTACTATCCCTGAAGCCATAAGAGATGAATTCAATGGTTTGGTGCCGGTTATGCTGGAGCGGGGTGAAAAACTGTATGTCGCCACAACTGATTTTAGTCCCTGTGCACATGGCTGGACCAATATCCACGAAGACAATGTCAAGCTGGCCGTAGTAAATGAAAACTCTGCCGTACCTTTGGATTTAGTAATCGCCAAACCGCCTGTGAATCCTAAGTATTCAAAGTCACTTATACCTGCCAGAGGTTCCGCTGATATGACTACAGATTGGTTTTACCGAGGCCACCTGGTTTCAAGAATTCCACTGCTGATGGGCCTGTTCAAGGGCTAATAATTTCGATTCTGATTTCTCTTGAACTATTGAAGCATATATTCTGTCGAGCTATAATCCCTTTATGAATACGAGATATCAAAGTCTGTTATCCTTTTGCGTCTATTTGGTGCTTATTGTAAACATCCCCCTTAATGCACTGAACGCTGATACTCCTTCAAATATTCACGTCTGGCAAATGAAGGAAGTCACGCTGAAAGCAGAAAAGAGCTATGAGAACTGTTATACAGATGTGACATGCTGGATAGAACTAAAAGGCCCGAATTTCTCAAAACGAATTTATGGTTTCTGGGAAGGCGGCAATACTTTTGTTGTACGTATTGTGGCAACAGAACCAGGGGTATGGCGATGGACAAGCGGCTCGAATCAGCCTGATGATAAAGGGCTTAACAACCTTACCGGCGAATTTAACGCCGTTGGCTGGACAGAGGAGGAGAAATTGCAAAATCCCAACCGTCGCGGCTTCGTTCGTCCATCGGCTAACGGACATGCTTTACAATATGCTGATGGCACAGCGTTCTTTATGGTCGGTGATACCTGGCTTGCAGGAACCACATGGCGGCTGCCTTTTAGAGGTGTCGCCTCTGCAAAAAATTATGTGCCAGGCCCAGGCATTGGGTTTGAAGATGCCGTGGCCTATCGGAAGGGGCAAGGCTACAATTCCGTCAGCATGATTGCCTGTTTTCCAAACTGGGAATCGGATTGCCACGCCAGTACTTATGCAGATTCCAGTGGTATATATCTGAGAAACGCATGGGAAAAATTCGACTATTTGGTTGAAGACGGCAAAATGACCGCAAAAAATATGCGTGATGAATATGGCAACAGGCCTTTTAAGATGTCAGATGAGCATGAAGGCGTAGCTGATTTTGACCATATCATCCCTGAGTATTTTCAAAGCTTAGACAAAAAAATGCAGTATTTGTCCGAGCAGGGTTTTGTCCCTTTATTAGAGACCGTAAGAAGGGACAACTGCCCGGCGTGGAAGGCTTATTTTGACTTTAATGAATCGTATGCACGATATGTTCAATACCTGATCTCAAGATACGGTGCGTATAATATCA
>CAZVUF010000013.1:0-20727 GCA_964629355.1 uncultured Pirellulales bacterium
CACGTTTTGCTGCAATAGCTTTGTGTGCGGCTCCCCAGCTTCTTTATTGGGGATGTTACGGTGGAGCCAGAGGGGTAGAGCCCATAAAATGGGGATTTTCTTTTGCACCATGGGTTTGCGCCTGGCTTATAGCTTTGGCAATAGCAGGGTTAGTTCTCGGCGTTGGACACTTTACACGTTATAAGCCCGGTTTGGTTTGGATGTTCACCTCTGTGTTCTTTTTGTTAGCTGTCCTGACCTTTCAAATAAGAGTTGGGCTTGATGAATTAGATTATCAACTCTATGTGGCTAAAAATAATCCGGAGCATGTGACAGAATTTCATGACCACAGTATAACGGAAGCATTGGACAAGACAATCAATGACCCGACCGTCAGAAAATACTTAACAGATTTCTTTTATCCTGATGAGCCAATACCGCTGAGGAAGGAGCTTAAAAGAGAGGTACAGATTCAGCTTAGTTATGACCGTTGGCCAAGCTGGTTTATAGTGCCAAGTGAGCTAAAGTATCAGAGAAAAAAACAATGGCTCGAAAGGCAGTATGATTTATTTATCGACCCACCAAAACCCTGGTGGATGCCGACGTTGCTTTATACTGAGTTTCAGAAAAGGCGCTCTGCGAGTGACCGAATGCCCATAACGCTTTACTACAAGGCGCTTCTGAGTGAATACAAGCCTGATATTGAGCTTCTGGAGCGGAAAGAGCTTTTACATTTCTACAATGATTATCCGTATCGTGAGTCTCTGCTGATATGGTATCGTCTTTATGACGACTTTCCCCAAAGTGCTGAATCGCTTGAAGCACGATGGCGCATTGCGAGGCATTATGCGGGTTTAGCTTTGTTTGAGCAGGCTGATGAGCTTCTTGTTGAGGCACAAGCCGACCTTGCAGAATGCCTGACACTGCTAAAACAAAAACAAACGGATGAAAAAAGGTTTTTTAGTCCGTTTCGTCCACCGGCTAAATCTGCGATGACGGAAATCAAGCTGGATGAGTTACAAAGAAAACTGGATCAGCTCCGAATTCTCATAGGACCGGAAAATCGAACCCAGCAGGCTGACTCAAGAAAACGCTTGGCGGAATTTGTTATGTTGAATCCATACAGCCAGGATTATTCTAAGCGTATCAACAGCCTGTTGGAGCAAATGGGTTTGGACGATCCGCTCCGTGATAATGTTTTACTTGCCCAGGCCAAAATGATTGCTGATGAGCAACGGCGGGTAGAACAATTAAATAAACTGTATAAAGAATTCCAGAATACCGACGGTGGAATGCAGGCTCTGTACGACCTTGCACTGCTTAAAATCATGCTGTGGCGTCAGTCCGCCACAGGCGGAAGCTTAGAGCAGAAGAAAAAGTGCTTGGCTGATGCCAGAGCAACTTTGATGGGTTTCATAAGCTTGTATCCAGAAAGTATTTATACACAGCAAGTCCAAAAAAATCTGGATGGCATGCCAGCAGCCGATTAACAAAGATCCATTCTCCGTAGTGCCTACTCCGCTGTAGCGGCTGCGAAGGCTGGAACTACGAAGGATGAAGAGGACAGATAAGACAGAATACGGAAGACGGAATTTAAAGTGTAGAAATTTTCAATTCTTAATTCTCAATTTTCGATTTTACAGCTTTGTCTTCTGTTACCTGTATGTTCGGAGGGTTGATTTTTCCCTCTTGGTTTGCTATTATAATGATTGGCTGGATATTTTTCTTAGGCAGTGAGATGAAAATCCCTAATGTGCCAAATTCCTCCGACGGAGCGAGTGGTAAGATTCTACTGGTGGGTGACATCAACAAAGCTTTTTTTGATGCTAACACCATTTCAGAAGAACTCTGTGAAGTTTCCGACACTGTGCCTAATGCGGTTAATGCTGCTGCGAAGAATAACTTTGCAGCGGTTGGTGTTGTGATATCCGGAGTGTCGGCCCGACTAAGTTCGGCTCTCAAGGCCTTAAGAGAGGCTAACTCGAAAGCTAAGATCATTTTGCTGGCCCAGATGTATGAGGAGCCGATAGCCAGGCAGTTTGTCAGCCCAGCTTCCAACGGCACGTGCACGGCGGATGATTATTTGATTTGTCCAGTCCAATTAAAGACATTTTACGCAGCCGTTGCTACTCTGCAAGGTACGATGTATAGCGCGAACATGCCTGTTACTGATTATGGGCGGGCCGAGCCGGTATTAACCATTTCAGTCAATGAAAAGCTGGAGAGAAGAATAAAACAACTTGAGATATTGTCTACAACGGACGATTTAACAGGCCTGAGAAACAGAAGATATATGTGGGAGTTTTGTCGGCAAATTTTAGAGTATGCCGGGAAGGAAAATGGTCGGGTGACGCTGCTTGTTTTTGATATTGATGACTTCAAGCATTACAATGACATTTACGGGCATTCAGTAGGAGACAAAATTTTGAAGCAAGCTGCTGTTTTAATACAGCGCTGCTGCAGGACGCATGATGTGGTGGGTAGGATCGGCGGCGATGAGTTCGCGGTTATTTTTTGGGACCCTTCTTTTGGTGAGCAGCCCAAAGCAGTGGGACTCGAAGCTGAGAGACGTTCTAAAGGCCGACCCGGGCAGGACCATCCTCAAGAGGTAATCTTTATAGCAAAGCGATTTATAAAAGAGTTAGAGAAAGCGGAGTTCGCCGCAGGTGGATTGGGTCCAAAGGGTGAGGGAGTTCTTACAATAAGTGGCGGCATGGCTGGTTTTCCCCGCGATGGCTCAGATATACAGGAGCTATTTCAGAAGGCGGATAGTGCTCTGCTGGAAGCAAAACGTAGCGGCAAAAACAGAATATATCTTGTTGGTCAACCTCAAAGTGACATCGCCGACATCGAATAGTCTTATATTTCATAGAGTGTAGTTTATATCAATCCCATAGAAGTGGTTTTCTCGCAAAATTTACTAACGTTCGGTAGAATTAGTGCGTCTATAGGATGGTGAGGAAATATTGGTGGGCGGAAGTCAAAGAAAGGCTACGAGCGATACAGTCCAACTGGTTAGAGCCAGCCAGGCAGGGGATAGAAGTGCGTTTGATGAGCTTGTGCGAATATATCAACGACGTACGATGCAGGTTGCTATACGAGTATTGGGCGATGCAAATGAGGCGGCTGAAGCTGTGCAGGCTGGCTTTGTTAAGGCATATCTCAATATCAGCAAATTAAATGAAGCAAAAAAATTTGAATTTTGGTTATTGCGAATTGTTACCAACGTAGCAATCAGCCATGCGAGAAAAATCAAACGCAGGGAAGAAAAAATAGAAACAATTGATTTTTTTGAAGACAAAAAGAAGCTCACGCCTCTTGAGAGCCAAAGCGCAGAGGAGCTGAAAGAAATAATAAAAGGAGCGATGTTGAAACTTTCAAAGAAAGAAGCTAAAGCGATTTCACTTTTTGGATTAGAGGGCCTGTCGCATAAAGAGGTTGCCGAGATTATGGGCTGTTCGGTAGGGACGGTAAGATGGCGTGTATTTCGGTCACGACAAAAACTAAAAGTATTATTGAGAGATTATCTGGAATGAAAAACGAACGAGACAAAATCGAACTTTTATTAGAGCACAATGCCGACGAGCAGTTGAAAAAGGTTGATTGGGACGAATTAAACTCGGCTATATCGACTAAGCTGGATGAGGCTCAGAAAGACAAAGCCTCTGTAAGAAAACACCCCATCGTTTTTAAGATAGCAGCAGGAATTGCTGCAACAGCGGCGGTTATATTAGTGACTTTGGTAATTTACAGCAAGGTTTTGCCGAGCGAAAGCCAGAGTATTTTAAAGCAGATAGAGACAGGGGCCTTAAATACTGGTCAGCTTGGCAGCAGAGTTGATGAAACTGATGGTCTTCTTGCAAGTACCGATCCCAAAATGATTTTATTGACAGGAGAATTGCATCTTATTTCCAACGATCCTTTACTTGCTCCCCATTCGGTCTGGGACCAGGAGCCTGTACTTAAATTAACCAGTAATAATGATAAGGAGAAAATATAATGAGTTTGAATGCAATTAAAAAAATCGTTCTAATATGCATAGTGTCCTCAGTATTACCTGCCATGGTGGTTTGGTCAGCCGAGAAAGAAAATGCTGCAGACGAAGTGCACAGGCAAATTCTTGTCAATCCGGATTTTTCGCTTCCTCTGGTAGGAGATAATCCTCCCGGCTGGTTCCGTGCTATGATACCTGAAAAAACCGATGACCTGAAAGCCGACCTGGTAAAAGATAATAAGGGCCCATATATTTACATGCAGCAGAAAGGAGTAAAGGAATGGTTGTTTAACAATTGGGCCCAGCGAATCGAAAAGCCACCAATTGGACAAAGAATGCGGTTAGAAACGGAAGTAGCCACGGAAAATGCCACCGATAAAGGAGCAGTCGTTCTCATTATGTTTTTTGACAAGGACGGTAATGTCATTGGCGGGACTTCATCTGAGCAGAGTTATGATCTTACAGGGACCAAAAAATGGACAAAAATCAGCCTGGAAGCTACGGTTCCTAACAGAAGTGACCTTGCGATTGTTCGGCTGGGGCTGAGTCCGGCAGCAGGTAAGATTATGGTGCGCTACGCTCGACTGTATTTGTTTGATAAAAAGCAAGCTTTACCTTCAAAAGTAGTTTCCACATCTGAGAGTCAACGATGGCAGGCAGGGTCTGAAATGTTAGTCAACGGTGATTTTGAAGGTTCTGTGATTCTCGATACGCCTGCTGGTTGGTTTAGGGCGATGATACCGGACGAGACAATAAATCACAAAGCAGGCGTTGAAGATATACCTAGTCACGGTAAAGTGGTTTTTATTGAGCAGGATGGTGTAAAGATTCGTTTGGTGAACAACTGGGCACAGCGACTGGATATAGTTCCGATTGGAGCCCACTTGCGACTTACGGTTGAGGTTAAAACCGAGAAATTACCTGAAAATACTGGTTTTGTGATGATTCAGTGCTGGAATAAAGAGGACAAATTAGTAGCAGCTGCCACCTCACAAAGCAGTCAACCCATAGGAGGTACAGAAGATTGGAAAACCGTTTCGATGGAAATAAAAGTACCGGAAGATACTGTTACTATTATAGTCCGTTGTGGATTAGCCCAGTCAGGAAAGATATGGTTTGATAATGTGTCGCTGAAAATTATTTCGCCAGGTAAATCACGACTAACCGAAGGACGTGGCTCTCCATTCCAGGGATTTGAGGTAACTGATGAATCTTTAAGTCAGTTGGAAAAGATTAGGGTACTAAGTGAGAAATTAATGGACTATTCCAGAGAGCAACTTGGAGAAATGGTAAAAATACGAAAAGAGATTTTCGCCCAAGGTGACGGGAAATTTCAAATCGTTCTTCTTTTCGATTTATCTATGCTCGAGGAGGATTAGTTAACTCTATTTATAGATTCATCAATTACAATTGTCTCGGTTGGGCTAAGCAGTTTATAACGTATTCCTCGCCAGCGGATTGTTCTGCCGAAGGCTGAAGAGATAATAAAAGCTAACATTAGAAGCGACCACGCCCAGAAGGCAAGGATGTCAGCGATTATTGCGGTTTTCATCTGCGGCAAGTCTTTTTTCAGCAGTTTACTAATCATTCTCTGGCGCAGAATCGCCCGCACGAGTTGGCCTGCGAAAAACACAACAGGTACAGCTAAAATAACTAAAAACTCAAAACTAAAAGCTAAAAACTTATGTGCTGCATAGAATGCCAGAGCGGCCCCAGCCCATAAACCTGATATTGAGTATAGGCTGCTGAATAATCCAAACCACCAAGTGCCGCGTGCATATATGCGTGTGATTAGAAATTGTCGCCGGCCGAATTCAAAAAGCTCTCGCCAGGTTGTGGATTCGTAAGAAGCGGCCAAGCAGGCGGGACAGAAAGCCACTTTTAAGCCGGCTTTTTTGACGGCGTAAGTAAGTGAAAGGTCATCACTGAGTACTTTGTGCCAGATTTTGTCGAGGCCTATTTGCTGGAAGACGTCTTTGCGTATAGCCATTGAGCCACCCCAGGCGCGATTGAAACGGGTATTGCCGAGCAGTTGGGCAACCTTGGCGTTCACTGCTGATAGAGCCAAGCTGGCTAAATTGTTCTTTTTCGGTATAAACCAGCGATAGCCGCTGGAGGCACCTACGTTAGAATGCCTGAGAGGCCAAACTAAGTGACTTAGCCAGTCTTGGCGTACGCAAATGTCGGAGTCGGCAAAAGCAAGGACTTCGACATCTTCATCTTCGTTGATTCTCTCGTAGCAGTAGAGTAAGTTATGAATCTTTTGACTACAGTCACTATAATAAATTTTTTCTTTTTCTGCAGTGTTGTTGGATTCTTTTGAATTTTTTATATGGCCTGCGATCAATATTTGTATATCACGTGCTTTCGAGTATTGACTTAGCTGGTCCTTCAATTTACGCAATTCGTTATAGGCGGGATCAGACTTATCGGCAACTACAAACCATAGCAGATAATTTTCATAGTCCTGATTATAAAAGGAACTGATATTTTTTTGAAAATCCGGTTCCAGACCTTTACACGGCACAATAAGAGCAGTCCGCAGCTTGTGCCATGAGCGCTTCTTTTCGTATTTATCCAGCGCATAGCGATGATTTTTATATGTCTGGAGCAGAAATAGTAATTGCAACAAGATTGCTGCCAGAGCTATATAATAATACAACTCCATTCTTGTATCTTATATTTTATGTTTCGTGATTAAATTCCCAGGATAGGCTTTATGCTATAGTGCTCAATGGTACCATCGAATTGATTAGCTCGTCAATAGTGTAATTTTTTGTCAGATCCACGGGGAGTAGACAACCATGGTTATGGTCGGAAGCGATAATTATCAGATTGTTACCGGCTTTGCACCAGCCTTTTTCTTGCGGCTGATGACCAAGAACAAAAAAATCGACGTCGAATAGCTCAGCCATTTTATCGAGCAGAGCCTGACTGTGTTTTCTACCCCATGTTAAAATATAAGCAGACCCCGGCTTTTCGTAATCACTGATTTTAAGTGGCCGATCAAAAATTTTCGGGTCAAATTTATCAACAAGATTGTTACCGGGTAGCGAATGTGATAGCCATATCCTGTTATCACATCTGATTGCTAATGGTTGTGAAGACAGAAATTTCCTCATGGTCAGTTGAATATTCGTGTAATTCTGTTTGAATTCCCGCTCTAAAGCCCGGCACAATGCACGGTTCATTTCTTTGCCGTCTTTCATTATTTCGCTGTTACAAAGAAATGCCGCAGCATGGTTTCCTAGGACAACATGTACACGATCGGGGAACTGAAGCTTGTAACGAATAACTTCGAACAGGAGCTTGTAAGACAGGCAACCACCTTCAGTATCGACCGGTCCTCCATGTATGAGTTCCTGTAGGAAGACATGTCTGCTGGGATTGACGGCTAAATCGGCAAAGGCAACTATTCTTTCAAAATTCCGCTGATGTCCATGAAGGTCACCGGATATAATCAAAGAGCCTTCAGCGGGCAAACGAATCAAGTTGCCCCGTCGGAATTTATCCGCGTAGTTGGCTTCTGCCCCTTTATTGAGCAAGTCTATTATTGTTGTTTGAGGCATTTTTGTTTGTTTTTATTCTGCTGCCAAATATGCTATGTATCATCAGGTCCAGCCTGGATATAACGGTTGTCATATTGTGTGGGCGCTCCGCAGGATCTTCTTTTACGCAGTCCATTACAAGTTTTGAGACTCGCAAAGGTATTTGTTCCTTTAGTTCGTGAGGTGCTATCAGTTGCTCAGTTACAGGTAAGCCGTAGCTGTTAGTCTTAGGTATTAGTGTCGGGACGTTTTTTCCAGTTAGTGCCCAATACATCGTGGCACCGAGGTTGAAGATGTCAGTTTTTGGCCCGAGCGCTTTTCGCCTGACTTGTTCAGGAGCAATATAATCGGGTGTTCCTTGAATGCGAGGCTTGACGGTTCCAATTTTACAGCTTTGTCCAAGATCGATAATTTTAATCGAACCGGGTTTACTCAAAAGAATATTATTGGGTTTTATGTCACAGTGGACATACCCGTGCTGATGTATGGCGTAAAGACCACTAGCGACCATCCTGAATACTAGGAGGACGTCTCCTAAACTCAAGGTAGGACTGTTTTCAAGAGGTTTTCCCTCAAAATATTCCATAGTAAGCAAGAGCTCTTTTACCTTTAGCATACTGCGAATTTTCTTTAGTTGGTAGCACTTACGGACATAGGGGTGGTCTATCTGCCGGGCAACTTTAAATTCATTTTCTGTCTGCTCGAAGACCCTTGAATCTTCCGGCTTTTCATATATGACTCGTTTTAGAGCTATTTGATTTTGTTCTTGCCCATCAGTTGCCAGGTAGATTGTACTGCGCGCACCGTTTCCGATACGTTTTAGTATAGTGAACCCTCCAACGTTGAGTATATCTTTAGCCATGTAAGCAGCCACCTAAGAATCTAAAAATTAATTGTAATTTATTGTCTGTATATAAGATACGAAAAAGTTTATTGTTGTTCGTTTAATTTTATTTCTCAATTTTACTACTTCTATAATATATTGAAAATTATTGTGTATAAATCAATAAACTAAATTGATTAAAACTCGTAAATGCAGCAATTTACAATAGAATCTATTTTTATTCAGTATTAATGCGCTTTTTGGTACTATCGGCAAAAACAGATAAACCTTGAAAAGTTGTTGAAATTTGGCAGATATCGTGAGATAATTTGGACGAAATTAGTGTGGGAAATATGGCATAGTGCCTTATGTGGTTTACCGAAATTCGACGATAGCTTTAGTGGATTGAGTGAATCCGCCAAAGGCGGATTAATCATAAGGTTGCAGATTCAATTTATTTTAGAGCAATCTGTTTGGAAAATATAGATAAAAGCAAAATAGTAGATTACAAATTTTATTTTTGTGACGAACCATTCCCCGATAGCTCAATCGGTAGAGCGAGCGGCTGTTAACCGCTAGGTTGCTGGTTCGAGTCCAGCTCGGGGAGTTGTGGTATATATAGTTTGCGCGATTCAGAGTCTTTCTACGGATGGGATAGATATCGGTCAGATCTCTAATTTGATATGCCATCTATCTGAACACAACAATCCTTAGAACAATCCTTAGAACAATCCTGTAAGATATACGTCGAAGGCACGTTAGCCCTTGTTGGTTAGTTTATCACGAGCATTATCACAGTCGTTCTGAGGCTATGTATCGTGGGCGTTGGCTAAAGAGTGCGATGGAGGGCAATTGGAAGCCATTTACTTTGGCATCGATGATTTATCTATTATAATAAGTTTCCACGGAGGATTTGAAGATAAAATACCGGATTATTTTCTTCAATAAAACTCGTAATGTGGAAAAGTTGAAATGCTCTTAAACCGGACTATTGAAAATCAATCACAATTATGTGTTTTGCAATGCCTAACTTCAGCGAAATCTTATAATAATAAGGTCTCGAGCACAGATAACTGTCTGCTATCCTGAATGCAAAGATTAAGGCTAGAGGGCCCTATAATTTTTGAGATTTTTTATTCTAACATCTATCGTTTTGCAAATAAAGCCGTAGAATTTTATATCTTCTTGTTTAGTAATATCTTATGTTGTTTTTGAGCGGTAGGTTTCTTTGATATAATCATTTTGAGCACTTAAATGCTGATAAACACTGGGAAAATATGAATCAACAAATTCCAAATAGTTTATCTTTTGATGTTTTGGGTGGGTTTAGGTAGGATTAAAAATATTAAGAAAAAAAGCGAAAAATTACAATATTTAGCTATTGACATCGCTTGGTAGAATGGCTAAAATACAAAAAATGGGTACATTATTTGGTATAAATTTTCTCCTTAGATATTGACATTTGTAGTACAGATTGGTAAAATAGTAAACATAAGAGTCTAATATACATAAGAAAAAATTCATACTTCGTAATTTTAGCTATTGACATAGGCCAGTAAAACTGGTAGAGTTATAAATTAGGGAAAATGGATAAATAGGTTTGCTCTATTACGGCACTAAACGGCACAAGGAGGATGTTAAGTTTAGTGAGTGTTAGAGATAGAGGTGAGGATGATGGAAAGGCATGTCATATTATTTCTTTCCTTTACTCACTTTTAATCCTGCTGGCCAGACCGTAATGTGTCATGTGTAGATAATCGGTCGTTTACCTCGGTCAGCACTCAAGGAGGAGAAATTCACACAAAACCAAACGGAGTGCCTTAAACTCTATGGATGGATAAGGCAGCAATGATGGATGCACTATGTGTAGAAAGGAACGCCATCAGAGAATGAAAGGTGGTTGGGGGGGATAAGAGAATGAAAAAAGTAATTATAGCGTGTGCGATAGTAGTAACGTGTTTCGGTTTGACTGGGATGGTTCAGGCAGTGCGACCGGCAGTACTGCCTCCGGCGGTTTCTGATGAGCCATTCGTAGGTATATCAATTAAGCCGGACAGTATAAATTTGGGTACTGTTTCGCCTGCGGGTTTTAAGAACGTACCGGCCAAATTGGAAGCACATGTTATGGCTAACTGTCCTCATCAGGTCAAAGCGACTTTTGAGCCATTCAGACGTGAGGATTCGGGCGTCACGATTAGGCCGGAGCATACTGCTGTAGAGATAAACGGCATAAATGTTCCGGTGGCTGGTTCTGGCGTTTCAATAATAAGTTCGGTGAAACCAACTCCTCTCGGAGGTGTTGATGTTCCAGTTGATATTAAATTTAGTGCAAGAGGTTTACTGCTGTACCCGGCAGGGCCATACAAAGGCAGTCTCGTACTTACGATAATGACGAAACCTTAGGTTGGAGGAGGGTGATGAAGACAATATGGCGAATATGCCATCTTGAGTTGTGTAAGTTAGCCAATTGTGTGTATGTGCCCAGGACCCAAGGAGAGGTGCCATACAAACCGCCCTTTGAAGGATGAGGGAGAAAGGAGGTGTGGTATTGAAAAGTTGATAACTCGTAAGCGCGGAGCGTGCTTACGAGCTGCCTTAAGGAAACAGGCCCGGTCTTAAGGTGGTTTTATTATATAACTGACGATTTAAATTTGAAACCGTTAGTATTATGGGCCCCGGCTTATGTGGGAAAGAAAGCGGGCATACCCGCAGAAGTCGGGTGAATAAGTTCTTGCCCGCTATTGTGTGTGGCACAGGCACGAGTGTGCCTAGCCAAAAGAACTGGGCTGGCCCTATACAAGGCTATATCGGCCTTTGAGGGGCAATAATTAAGAAGGGGAAATTAAAAATGTTAAAGAAGACTTTATTTGGATTAGTTGTCTTGTCAGTATTGGTAAGTATGCCAGTGTTGGCAGCAGAGCAGGACACAGGCGATGTATTCCGTCTGAAAGCTCATGATTGGCCAGTAGAGTTCAAACCGATAAATCTTGACTTCAAAATCCCGGTCTATATGGATGTCGGTTTGTATTTCGAGATTAACAACAAGAAAGATGTCGTAAATAACGGCATTTTGATTAAGCAAGAATCACTTCATGTATATACTGGCTGCAGCATAGCTATGAACATCCAGACCAACTTTGATATGAAATTAGGTTGCTCAATAGAGCGTACAGCTCTCGGCGATTTACTTACTGGTGACGACACCAAGTGGTACTGCGAAGTAAGAGATGAGGCCTGCGAAACCAAGCAGGAAGAAGTATACAAGACGCTGAGTCCTGTTACAGAGAAGAGGAAAATCTGGGTGAAACTCGAGAAGCCCAAAGTTTTCGAGGTCGATTTTGGCAAGAAGAAACATATAGCCAACGTGATTTTGAACGTAAAACCGAACTGGGAAGCTGTTTGGGTGGATCCATAGTAGGTAGCTATAACATGGCATAACTGATGTCCTGCTGGCAGATTGTTGTCAGCAAAGGCAATGCCAGAAAGGGAAGTTAATAGGGAGGGAAGGAAGATATATGTATCCTTCCCTCCCTAAAGTTTATATGCTCGAGCCAGCCCAGCATTTGATTATCAGAGGCAATGATAATCTTAGGCTCGGAAGGGGCTGGTTTGGTTTTCGGGTCTAAGATGGGAAGGGGGGTATTAATAATTATGGAGGGACTATCATTCCTGAATTAAACGATACATTCAGGGCAAATAGTCCAAATTACGCCGTTCTGGGTAATATGGGCAAAATAAAACTTGACATTTATCTCAAAAAATGATAAACTTGGTAAATATTTATCACAGTAGAAAGGGGCTGAGCACCCACGTACGACGAATAGCTTATTCTGTGAGGACTAATCGATAGTTGGGGATCTTTAGCAAATTTGCAAGAATTTATAATAAGTAGAGTTGTTAGATTGCCGAAAATGTAAAGGCTGTATTCTTAGGTCATATTATCGAGGGTTAACGTGAATTAGGATTTAAAATAAATATGTAAGTCAATTGCACGTATGTTTTTAAATCGGCCAAAGGATGTAATCTCAGAAGTGTAAGTAGGAATGGAAGACTACTACAAGGTCTTAAAATAGAGGGGGATGAAATGAAAAGAACAAGGAGAAACGGCATACCTCGATTATTTATGGTTTATGTTATCGGGTTCATGTTAGCTATTGTGTCTGCTGCTCCGGCATTAGGGCAGTTTATAGTGCAGCCGATGCAACTGGAAATTGCGGCTGCCCCAGGGGAGTGGGTCAGGACAGAGGTAGAGCTTCAAAACCATGATCTTGAGGAAACGGTCGTAGTAAGCTTAAGAGTGGTCGATTTAAGCCAAATAGAAGATGGATCATGGCGCGTTGTAGAGCCTAATGCGAGTGATATTGATAGAGCAAAGTTGCAGTCATGTAAAGAGTGGATAAAGCTTAACAGCGATAGTTACAGTGTGAAACCGATGACGATAGAACCGGTAAGATTGAGCTTACGGGTTCAGGGGGGTGTCCGAGGAATTTACTCAGCTGCGATTCTTGTTCGATTGGGTGAAGTAACCGAGGAAACGGACGTAGGATTAATCATTCAGTTTGTGATTCCAGTGTTGGTTCATGTACAAGGTCGTGCACCACTTCGTAAGGTGGAAATGACTGATCTGAATTTAGAGTTCCAGGAGGCCACTGCTAATGCATCGGCCACAACACTTGTGTCGATGAATGTTTCAAATATAGGTGGGACGTATTCCCGGTTGAGGGGCTTGTTGTCGGTTTGGGGCTATTTCGGGGATCATTGGCGGTTATTTTCAGAGAGAGAAATACAGGTGCCGGGTATCCTACCGGGGTCCAATTTGAAGTTGGTCGGCGATATTGGACGGTCTCTGCCATCTGGAAGATACCGGATAGCTGGGGCTGTATTGGTGGACGGCCGGCGTGGAGGTTCGGTTCAAAAGGAGGTAGATTTTGCCGGTGATCCGAGTATCACTAAAATCGCTGCTGATGTAGCACTTAACGTGGAGCCGAAAGAGATTATTATAAACGCTTTGCCCGAATCAACCCGCAACAGTGTAATACAAGTTTCCAACAACTCGGATGAAGCTGTCGATGTCAGAGTAGCTCTGGCGCTTCCGGCCGTTCTTAGGGGTGTAGCTTTCGGTCCATCGTATAAGGGCGAAGATTTGAACTGTGTTGAATGGTTAGAAGTGGTGCCAAAAAGCTTCAGACTACCTCGTTATGGACGGCAGAACATACAAATTATTGCGAAAGTAAAAAATTCTGAAATGGAGCATCCCTGCTATTATGCGATTTTGGGTCTGAATGCCACTTATCCTGATGGCCAAGATGCGGGATGGACAACTGCGCATGTCTGCGTTGTCAATCAGAGATGTGAAGGTGATGATGCCAAGCCGACAGTTCGAGCAGCAGGACCGATAAGTATTGGTCTGCAGAAAGGATCGGAGTACATAGCTTCGATTGTATTAGGTAATCACGGTAAGATGCACTTCACTCCGGGGCGATGTAGGGCTCTGGTTACAAATGCCAATGGATTATCAATGAGTGGTCAAGTGAGACTTGATAGCGAAAAGCCGGGCATTATGTTGCCATTTGAATTTAGGGCTTTTTCCGGACTTATTGACTTTTCCGAATATCCAGCGGGTCTATATCGTATAGAAATTAGCTTAGAATATGGTTCGAAGGGGCTGTTCAGCACCCAGTTGGGTTTAGAGGTCACCCTTGATGGTGAGCAGCGGGTCGTCAAAACTTTACAACAAGGCGAGTACGAGCGGAGAGTAGGCGTTCAGTGGCGTTAAAAGGTGAATGTTGGTCAAGATATTTTGCTAAAGAAGGATGCCTAAATGCCGATACAAGGTAAAGAAATGCAGAATAGCCGGATAACGGCTACAGAAAGGGACGTTGTCTATGGCGATTAAGAATATTGGTAGAATATTATCGGGCGGTGCAATAGCCTGCTGCATCATTTTGTTTTGCTGCCTGAGCATCAGCGGTCAACCGTTCGCGCCCAGCAAAAAGACTTTTACAATTTCCGGTTCAGTGGGTCAGAGCGGTGTGATGATGAGTGGTCTGCCCGGTAATGTTATCACCGATGAAAACGGTTATTATAGTGCCGTCGTGGAATATGGCTGGAGCGGAAAGGTTAAGCCCATTAAGAAAGGTTATAGCTTTACCCCATCCGAAATACCCTATAGTAACGTTAAAAGTAATTTTGAAAATCAGAATTACACCTTCGATATAATGAAATTTACTATATCAGGTTCGGTAGGGCAACCGGGTGTGGTAATAACCGGCCTGCCGGGTAATCCTGTTAGCAGTGCTGACGGTACTTACAGAGCGCTTGTTGAGTTCGGCTGGAACGGTACGGTTACACCGGAGCTTGCTGGTTATACTTTCATCCCGCTTAGAAAACCATACACACAGGTTGATAGGGATTACATAGGTGAGAATTATAAAGCAGAGCAGATTACTTTTACTATTACCGGTTCGGTTAGTGAGGGCAGCGTCCAAATGAAAGGCTTTCCGACACCGGTTCTTTCTGGGGCGAATGGTAATTATACCGCTATTGTTCCATACGGCTGGACGGGTACTGTGAAGCCGGAAAAAGTAGGTTTTAACTTTAATCCTTCTGAGCGGCCTTATGCAAATGTTATCAGTGCCCAAACCTATCAGGATTATATTGTTGAAGCGATTACCTTTACAATTTCCGGTACAGCAGGTACAGCCGGTGTTACGTTGAGAGGATTGCCTAATAATCCTGCTACAAACAATGATGGTTCCTACATAGCCATTGTCAATTATGGTTTTACTGGAACAGTTACACCTGAAAAACGAGGTTACACCTTCAAGCCGGCGAGTATCCCCTACACTAATGTCACCACCGATTTGGATAATCAGAACTACTTTCCAGAGGAGATTACGTATACTATCTCCGGTTCGGTTGGTAAAGAAGGGGTAGTAATGAATGGTCTGCAAGGTAATCCTATCAGCGGCCCTGACGGCTCTTATAAGGCGGTTGTCCCATATGAATGGAGTGGTACGGTTAAACCGGACCTAATAGGTTATACCTTCACACCCCTTAGTCAAACGTATTCTCGTGTTACAGCAAATATGACTCAGAACTACACTGCAGTGCCGATTACCTTTACGATTGCTGGTACAACTGGTGTGGCTGGCGTAGAGATGAAAGGTCTGCCGAATCGTGTTTTAACCGATCAGAATGGTAATTACAACGCCCTTGTTCCATATGGCTGGACCGGAACAATTATTCCGGAAAAGGAAGGTTACATATTTACTCCACCTGATCGGACATATCCTCCTCTTATAAGCGCCGAAGTTAACCAGGACTACACTTGGACCCTACAGAAGCGTGTCATTTCCGGCAAGATAATATCTGCCCAGGGCGCCATTGAAAGTGTGCAGGTCTTTGCAAGCGGTGGTGGAGGTTCAGCTATAACCGGTTCTGATGGTAAATATGAACTATCTGTGGATTTCAACTGGAGCGGCACTGTTACACCGGAAAAACCGGGTTGGACCTTTAGGCCAGAGAAGATGCCGTATCCTCGTGTTATCAGAGATCAAAGTAATCAGGACTACACTGCGGAGGTGGTCATGTTTACACTTTCTGGTACCATGAGTATGGGTGGAGTGCCTCTGGAAGGTGTACTTATGTCGGCGAGCGAGGGAGGGATATCCAGTGCTACTGATGCCAAGGGTCGTTACTCTGTAAAGGTGCCCTACGGTTGGAATGGTGAGATTGCACCGATAAAGGAAGGTTATGATTTCAATCCGCCAAGTCGGGTATACACTAATGTCACGACAAATTATGATGATGGTTTGCCTGTATCGAGAGAACCTCCTCCAAAACCCGCTGCATTGACACCACCTGTGACGGCACCGCCAACCGCAGCAGAACGTGTCCCGGATACTCGCAGGCCAGATATGACCACGCGAGGTCCCACTTTGGACTTAGCGCCTGAGCAGAACGAGTTTGCTCAGCAGAGAACACTCATAGAGCAACAGATAGGAACGCTGCAACATCAGGTGGACGACCTTTTAGGTCAGCTTTCTGGAGAAACAGTAATCGGCCCGAATGTTCCACAAATACAAGTTGGTCCAAGCGCTCCTACAATGTCTTTTCCTCCACGAGGTGTTGAAAAAGTTCCAGGCGGCACGAGTATTTTTCCTGCCAAAGCTTCTAAGGCGTATAGAAGTCCGCTTGTAAGTATTGTCTGTATCGATACGAATCTACGTGAGGTTTTACAGAATCTTGAAGCGCAATCCGGTATTAAGATTTACGCTGACGATACCGTGAAGGGGACGGTAACCTGCCGGCTCGTTAATGAGCCGCTGGAGAAGGCTCTACAAGAGCTGTTGAAAGACACAGGTTACCGCTTTAAGGAAATACCAAATTCATATTTAGTCTATAAACCTATCAGCAATACCTTTTTGGATAATGATATTCGCGATGTTTTACAGTCCATTGCAACTGCGGCGGGCGTGATTATTATACCTGATGAGACCGTTGCCGGTACGGTAACCGCCCAACTCGAAGCGATACCTCTTGATACTGCACTTGATATTGTGTTGGCTGGCACATCTTATGTTGTGAAAAAAACGCCGTACTACTATCTGGTTGCCTCGGCGAAATTAGATGATCCGGCATTTCTGGCAGTGAGTGAAACGCGTCGTGTAAAACTGAACTATATTGCGGCCACCGTAGCATATCAACTTTTATCTCCTGCTTTTCGACCTTATGTTCAGGCAGAAACTTATGTTCGGACAGAAACTGGAGAAACTGGCGGTACTAACACAGTGCTTATTACGGCGCCGACCGGTTTATTGAATCGTATCATTGCTGACCTGAAAGAGATGGATCGGCCTCCGGGCCATGTGATGCTGGATGCACGCATTGTCGTGATGGAAAAGAGCAATCTGCTCAACTTGGGTGTTGAGTGGGGTTGGCCCCAGATAAGAGCGGGAGTATTCGGCTCAGACTTCCATGGCGGCGGAGACGCAGATTTACGATTCGGTGGCGATTGGCCATGGGGTGTTCAGATAGGCTATACACCTGATGCGACATTTACCAATTCGTTAATGCTGACGCTAAACCTTCTTAAGCAGAATGGTGAAGCAAACATAGTGTCCAGTCCTCAGGTTTTGGCTCAGGACGGCAGACGGGCTTTGCTCAATGTCATGAACGAAGAATATTACTACCTCTCAGCGCCGGTATCCACCGCCGGTTTCTACACCGAGGCTCAACTGCAACAAATTGATGCGGGAACAAGACTCGAAATCACGCCCCATATAGGGGATAATAATGATATCACTCTTGAAATAGTTACTGAGGTCAGTGACGTAGTGTCACGTGGTGAACAGAACCAGCAGATACTTCCTCTTGTTACAGTCACTCGACGAACGGCTACTAACACCGTACGTATCAGAGACGGTGGAACAGTTGCACTGGCCGGTCTGACAGAGAATAAGACCATGAAAACAAACAAAAAAGTGCCTGGCTTTGGTGACCTTCCATTTGTGGGAGAGATGTTTAAGAACAAGATGAACCAGCAGTCCTCAAGAGAGATCGCTGTATTCATTACAGCAAGGTTGGTACCTGAGACACGGGAACTTGTCGAATTCGCTGAACCGGCTACAGGGCAGATTTTAGCTGAACCGGCGAGCGAGGAAGATTTCAGACTGAGACTTCGCCAGAGTCTGATACGTACGAATAGATAAAGAGTACGTTATGAAAGGCCAAGAGTTGTGAAGACTGTTGTGCACAAGCTAACGATTCCTAACATAATTGCAGTACTGCTTTTGACGCCGTTTTTATTATTAGATGGTGCTGGTTGTGCAAATAGCGGTGGAAGTGACTCCATGGCATTTCAGGTTGTACCAGTGGGTAGCCGAGATGTAGCTGTCATGAGTTCGGACGACGTTGTACGAGTAATGCGACGATCTGGTTTTTCAGATGAACAAATTGTGGAACTTGGAACGCAAGTACGCAATGCGCTATTACTATCCGGGGCCGTAGAGATCAAACGCGGCAAGATAATAGAGGCTATTTTTGCCGTTAATGATAATAGTTTGTTTATTACCACTCGCTTGAGAGGTAATTTCATCTACAATGTGGAAAACGGGACTTGGGTTGGGTTAGAGAGCATTACTAAGTCCTCGTTACAGCGGAAGGGGACACCTTCACAGCCATCTTTTAATAGCCAAACCTACTCAAATCAACCAACCTTCCCTAACAGGTAAAATCAGGATTAAAATAGCTTACAGGGCCTTGAAGGATTGCACATGAATCTGATGCGCTGTATATACAGTCTTCACAAAGTTGCCAATTTATAAATTCAGTTGTCCTGAAAAAAATGGCCCAAGTACGGGACTAAACCATACAAGTTCGGTAATATTTTAGTATTAACAAGAACCCGCATTTTTTCGTTTGAGCAAGTCGATACTGTCAACCTGAAGATTACCTCCTCTTTTTTATCGTTTTTCTTGACTTATTATTGAACCTATTGTATACTGATTTATGGAGTTAGGGGTGATTTTTTTCTTCAGCTTATGCCTTAAAGCCGGTCACCTCCGGGGAGATTAACTTTAATTGAATGCTGGCTAATGTGTCAATTGGTCTTTTATTAATAGGTTTTTTGAAGAGGGCGATGGGATGAGTAGAGCATACAAACAAAGTCATTTATATTCCACTCAACCAGTAATAAATACTACTAAAATTGCAGTCAGCAGAGTGGCTGGTTCTCTTCGGCTAATTTCTCAGCAGAAGCATCCATTTTGTATCGGACTTGTTATTCTTTCGATTTTTATGGCCATTGCAGGTGTATCAACAGCAAATGGTAAGAGCAAAAAACAAAAAACCGATTCTTCAAGTACACTTCAACGCCCCATACAGGAACCTTTTAATAGTAAGGACTATATGTTCCATTTAGGGGAGGAACTTAGTACGGATGCTCGAAGTATATTATTATTTGGAATTGATGAGTCTCGAGGAGGTTCTATTCAGAGTCACAGGAAAGCAGCGCCTGCACCGAAAAGTCCGGTTGATTTTCAAAGATCAAACACATATGTTTTTGAACAGGTACCAAACAAGACAGTTGTTCAGCCACAGGGAATTCTTCTCACGCCAGATTTTGCGAAAATATATTTTCCAACTGCAGAAAAACAAAATCTAATTGTAAATCCAAAAAGCGCTCTGCGTAACGCAGGTAAACCGACCGATTCGGGACAGCCCATGGCTCCTGCTATTGAACAAGCACCACAACAGGCTATTGAAAGACCTGAAAAAGCTTTGGTTTCTCCTGGTGAATTGTTTGATTTGGACAAATCCAGCGGTTTAACGGAGCATCGACCAACGTACTCTGAGCAGCATTTCAAAACAGCTGCGAATCATGCTGGTTTTGTTGTCGATGATATTGTAGGTGTTTTTACTTTAGGCCTTGGTTCGAAAAGGGCAGCACAATTCAGAGAAAATGATGGTAAAGAACTCGGCTATTATTTGGCAAAGGCAGGGGACGAAGGTGGGCAGGCAATCGACAATGTTTTAAACGTTTTTTATTCCATTGGTGACGTTATTCTTCTTGATTCTTTACCTAATATTAAAAACGGAACTTATGAGGATAATCAAGCTTTATTAAGACCTTTTGTTTTTTCCGGTAAGGCAATTACAACCGGCTGGAAGACGATCTAGGATACGGGCAATACTCTTACCTGGGGCTATTTTGATAATGTCACCGGCTCAGTAGGTATGTGTGCCGGGGATGTTGCAGGATTCTTCATACACGGCTGCCAGGGAGTTCTTAGCATTGGAAAAGGGCCGATTAAACCGACTGATAGTGATAATGAAAATAAGGACGAATTTCTTAAGTAATTTGTTGTAAATAATTTGAGGAATTTGTCATTGGATATTTACCGGCAGACCCCGGCTTGCAAGATACTCTTTCATTTGATTTATAGTATAATTTCCGAAGTGTGTGATTGAGGCCATCAGTACCGCATCTGCGCCGCCGTCAACGATAGCATCATAAAGATGTTCAAGTTTACCCGCTCCACCGGATGCGATCACCGGTATATCAACCGCATCGCTGACTGCCTTATTTAGCTCATTATCGTAACCTACCTTTGTGCCGTCGGCGTCCATGCTGGTTAAAAGTATTTCACCTGCGCCGAGTTTTTCACCTTGAATCGCCCATTCGACTACGTCTATTTCAGTTGGCTCTGAACCGGCCTTTACACAGACCTGCCATTTGTGAGGCTTATCTTTTGACCGGCGAGCATCTATAGCCAGAACAACGCATTGATTTCCAAAACGCTGAGCGGCCTCGGTGAGCAGATTTGGATTGCTAACGGCGGCGGTATTTACCGAAACTTTGTCGGCTCCGCTTCTTAGGA
>CAZVUF010000014.1:0-12128 GCA_964629355.1 uncultured Pirellulales bacterium
TATTGGCGTGGGTAACAGAACCGCTCCGACGAGCGGCGGCACAGGTAAGCTATACTTCGATGATATTAGATTATATCCTTGACGTCTTCCTTTGTAGGTGAAGCCTTCGACCAGTTGAGGAGCTGGAGAACACAAACAGGCGGTTGCATCTTGTTCGAGAGCAGTATCGTTTAAGGTACTGTCGTAAATGGTCAGGTTGAACTTGTTGAAAGAATGAGGATTACTGTGTGTAGAAAATTGATTTATCTTGTTCTTTCTGTTTTATTTCTTGGGCTGTCTGGATCGGCCGCCCGAGCTCAGGAAAATCAGATTATAAATGGCGAATTTACCGATGTCCTCGATTCGTGGGGGGTATACAACTACCTAAATAGCACTACTACTGCTTTCAGTGTGGAAGTGGTGCAGGATGCCGGTTTATCAGGAAGAAACGCGTTAATGATAGATATTACCAAAGCATCCGCAGTATCGAGTATAGGAATTGCCCAGTCAGGCCTAATTATCGAGCCGGGAGTAAATTATCCGATTGGCTTTATAGCCAAAGCGGAACAAGACAGAGAAATGGTAGTGCTACTCCAGGCTAATATTAACGATCAGACTTGGCCAACTTATTTAGAACAACGGGTACAACTAACAACCTCACTAAAGACTTTTGTCCTTGAGTACACACATTGGGGCAGCACTATTGGAGATGACCCTGGAGAAACTCTGACTCTTTATCTAATGTTGAAGGGACAATGGTGGCCCATGGAGGGTAATAATCTGAATAAAAAGGTCTGGATTGACCAGGTGTACTTCGGTGCTAAAAGCCCACCTGAGCGCAATCCAATTATAGCCTTTGATCCCAGCCCTGCTGATGAGGAAACAGATGTGCAGCGGAACGTGGTACTTTGCTGGAAACCTGGAATCTATGCCGACAAGCATGATGTCTATTTGGGAACAGTCTTCGATGATGTCAATGAAGCCGATATAGCCAATCCTCGGAACGTGCTGGTCAATCAAGGCCAAGACCCTAACGTCCATGATCCTGCCGGCCTTTTGGAATTCAACCTAACCTATTACTGGCGAATCGATGAAGTCAATGCTCCGCCAGAAAATACAATCTATAAAGGCCATGTCTGGAGCTTTACGGCAGAGCCTTTTGCATATTCGATTGAAGACATCAATGCTACAGCCTCCAGTACCAAAACAGGTGCAGGACCTGAGAATACAATCAATGGTTCCGGATTGGATGTTAATGACCTGCACTCGATGAATAATGCGACTATGTGGATAAGCAGCTTTGGTGGACCACAGCCGGTTTGGCTTCAATATGAGTTTGACAGAGTCTATAAACTGTACCAGATGTGGGTCTGGAACTACAATGGAGAGTTTGAGCAGGCACTCGGCTTTGGGCTTAAAGATGTCACCTTGGAGTATTCCACAAACAGCACAGACTGGCAGGTATTAGGTGATTTTGAATTTGCCCAGGCCCCGGGCGAGGAAGGTTACGCACATAATACCACCGTTGATCTCGGCGGTGTGGCAGCAAAGAAAGTCAGGATTACCGCCAATAGCAACTGGGGTGGACTGGCTCAATACGGTTTGAGTGAAGTCAGATTTTTCTATAAGCCCGTTCAGGCGAGGCAGCCCAAACCGACCTCCGGCCAAACAGGCGTGGCGCTGGATGCAGTGCTAAGCTGGCGAGCGGGAAGAGAGGCCGTTTCGCACGAAGTATACTTCAGTAGCGACATGGAGGCTGTAATAAATGGAACAGCTCTTGTCGGTACAGTGAGCGAAAATAACTATGAGCTTAGTTCTCTTGACCCCTTCGGCCCTGCTCAGGGCGGGCTTGAATTAGGAAAGACTTACTACTGGAAGATCAATGAGGTCAATGAAGCTAAGAGCCCCAGTTCCTGGGAAGGTGAGGTTTGGAGCTTTACCACAACGCAGTACTTAACCGTAGATGATTTTGAGCAGTACGATGATTTATGCAACAGGATATTCTATACCTGGATCGATGGATTCGGTCACTCCGGCGACCCGGCTTGTAGTGTTGTGCCTTCCGGTGGCAACGGCACCGGCTCAACGGTAGGTAACTTCAATGCGCCGTTTGCCGAGCGTGGTATCGTCCACGAAGACAGGCAATCAATGCCTTTTGAATACAACAATTCTACTCCGCCGAATTACTCGGAGACTCAGCGCCAGTGGGCTGTACCTCAGGATTGGACCAGAAGAGGAGTTAAGAGATTGACGCTCTGGTTCTATGGTGGTCCGGGTAACTCTGCTGAGCCGTTGTATGTAGCAGTAACAGACAACCTTGGCACAATTAAGGTAGTTACCCATAATAATCCCAACGCAATCCAGGCAGGCAACTGGCAGGAGTGGAATATTCCGCTGACGGATTTTGTCGATGTGGATCTATCGAGTATCGAGAATATGTATATTGGCGTTGGCAACAGAACAACTCCACAGACCGGCGGCATAGGAAAGCTACACTTTGATGATATCAGGCTATGTTTTCCCTTGCTTGTGGAATAGGAGTTAGCTCGATGCAGGCTCATACTGCTTTTATAACAAGGCATTTATTAAGAAAAGATTATAAGCAATTGAATGGGACTAATTTGTGATATAATACTATATTAAGCTTTGGGAATGAGGGTATAACTTTTTCAGAAGTCAGTACTCGGTATCCCGAGTTTATGTTTTGGCGTGTGGTCAAAACATGTTGACAATAATTTTCTTTGAAGGGAGGATTGTTATGTGTAAAAAACTGATCTATTTAACATGTCTTGTTTTAGTTGCAGGGATGGCAGGTAATGCCTCAGCTGAGCTTATCGGTCACTGGATGCTTGATGATGGTACGGGCACCATCGCAAAAGATTCTGCCGGTGGTTATGATGGAACCCTGATGGGTGACACAAAATGGGTCGCAGAAGGAAAATTGGGAGGGGCATTACAATTTGACGGCGACGGTGACTATGTGGACTGTGGAAACGATCCAGTATTCAATCCAGCGGGTAGCTTCAGCGTCACGATTTGGACATACATTAATGACTGGGGTGACCCCTGGGGCAGGTCTATATTCGCCAAGGGCGGTGATGCTGATGCCGCTGGTAGAATGGGCTGGTCAGTGCGAAGGTTCTCAGATGAAACTCTATGCTTTACGGTAGCAGGCCTTGAGGCAGTAGGTCCGGATGGGCCAACAACCAACGTGATGGGTAACACGGCACCGCCGATTCTAGAATGGTTCCACATTGCTTGCGTATATGACCTTGATAACATGACGTACATTTATATTAATGCAGTTGAAGACGCAAGCTATCCCACTACAGGGACAATAGAAGCCGGCACCGGCAATCCCAATTTGTATATAGGGGTCAGAAGCAACGGTGCTGGTACCGCGCCGGATAGTTGGGGGGCATCTTACTTCAATGGCATGCTCGATGATGCGCGCTTCTATGACCATGCACTTACTGAGACGGACGTTCAACTGATTATGGAAGGTAAACAAGCACTACCGCTTACTATGGCTGCTAATCCAAAACCTACTAATGGGGCTATAGAAGTGCCAAGAGAGGTAGCAAGCCTTAGCTGGCGGCGGGGTTCTTCAGCTAACAAGCATGATGTGTACTTTGGAACAGTTTTCGAGGATGTCAACGAAGCCAGCAGAGACAACGATCCGTATAACGTTCTCGTAAGTCAAAACCAGGATGCTACCAGTTATAATTTTCCAGGCCTTCTCGAATTCAACCAGACCTATTGCTGGCGGGTCGATGAGATCAATGATGTGGACCCGAATAGTCCCTGGAAAGGCGACGTCTGGAGCTTTACAATAGCTAATTTTACGGTAGCAGACGACTTTGAAGACTATAACGACACAAGCAATAGAATATTTGATGTATGGGCAGACTATTTCGCGAATAATACCGGCATGACTGTGGGTCACTTTGATGCTCCATTTGCTGAGCAAGATATAGTTCACAGCGGCTCTCAATCCATGTATATGCGTTACGACAACGATGGCACTGTAAACGAGGGTACAGACATGGAACAGACCGGGACACTATTATATTCTGAAGCCCAGCGCGAGTGGGCGGATCCGCAGGATTGGACCAAAGATGGCGCTACCTCATTAACGATATGGCTCAGAGGTTTGCGCGAACCTGTTGGCAGCTTCACAGAAACTACATCGGGTTACACAATGACTGGTGCCGGTGCGGATATCTGGGATACATCTGACAGCTTCCATTATGCCTACAAACAACTCACGGGTGCCGGGGGCATAACAGCAAAGGTAGTCAGCATGACCAACACACACAACTCAGCCAAGGCGGGAGTGATGATTCGCGAGTCGCTGGAACCTGATTCTACACACGCCATGGTGGACATACAGCCTATTAATGAAATTCAGTTTCTACGCCGTACTACGACGGGTCTTGCCAGCGAGGCTACCGGACAAAGTGAAATCAGCACCCCGGTCTGGGTGAAACTGAACCGCGCCGGTAACACCTTCACAGCACGGTATTCGGTTGATAACACTAACTGGACGACGCTCGGTACGGCTACGATACCTATGTCTTCGAATGTCTATATAGGCTTAATAGTATGCAGCCATGACAATAATGCAACATGCGTGGCCGAATTCTCCAACGTTACCACTATTGGCAACGTTAAAGGAGATTGGCAATCACAGGACATCGGAATAAAAAGTAACATTCCTGAGCCGATGTATGTAGTCCTGGAGGATAGCAGCGGCAATAGTGCTGTGGTCAAGCACCCGGATCCGAATATATCAGCCTCACCAAGCTGGACGGAGTGGAATATTCTGTTTGATGCTTTTACCGACGTTAATATGCAGGCCATCAAGAAGATGTCCATCGGTGTCGGCGACAGAGCCAATACAGAGCCTGGTGGTGCAGGTGATTTGTACATTGATGATATTAGGCTATATCTTCCTTAGATTACTCAATAGTTGTTATTTCTACTTCACAGCAGTGCTGCGGAGAATTGAGCTTGGCTCAGGTTGTGTTTGTTTGAGGTAGATTATATCGCTTCAGGGCCTATACTGATGCCACTCTTTGGCATTACCTCGATATTTTAATTGCTTTTATCTTTTGTGAGCATAATAAGTTAACAATACAACGTAACCAATAACTTGAGCTTATGTGATTTTGTAGGACTAAAAAGTAAAATATTGGAAAAAGATTTTTCTTGTGCTTGTCGAAGACAACTGGTTTTTTGGTGTGTGACCAAATCGCAGCTATTGTTATTCTAATCCCTCTTTGAAGGAGGAATATCATGTGTAGAAGTTCGAGGACCTGCTGTGAGTGGGCGCAGATTCGTTGTGGTGGATTGATTTTGGTTTCTTTTATCATGGTGCTGGGCTTATCTTGTTACGTATCCGCGGCAGATGTGGACGTTAAGATACCAGCTTTGTTATCTCAAAAACCCATTCTCGACGGTACTATGGACGATGTATGGTCACTTTCGACAGAACAATTCATAAATATAACACTGGAAGGAACCGCTCCCGCATCTCCCGCCGATTGCTCTGGTAGTTGGTGGGCGCTTTGGGATTCAGAATACCTGTACGTGCTAATCGATGTCAATGATGATGCTTTGGTGCAAGATTCAGATGCGGGCTCGGGATGGGACGATGACCGTGTTGAGGTTTTTATTGACGGGGACAACAGCAAAGATTCTGCTGCTGATGGTAAGAATGACTATCAGTACTGCTTTCGCTGGAATAACGGAGAGGTAGAAATACCTGTCGAATGGTATTTTCGTTCATCGGGTATCGACAAACTTGAGGGTGTGGAATATGCAGTGGCCACAACCGATTCCGGGTATATCGTTGAAATCGCTCTACCGTGGTCGACTATGATAGATGAGCCGCCACAGGAAGGTCAATTAATTGGGATTGATGTATTAATTGATGATGATGATGATGGTGGTGGTAGGGACACACAGGTCGGTTGGCATACAGCGATTTCTCCACCCCACGATACCAGTAAGTGGGGAACCGCTTCGCTTGAGATTTCCAAGAGTGATAAAGCCCGTAACCCCAGTCCGGCTGACCAGGCGATAGAAGTATCACGAGATACAATTCTTAAATGGAAGCCCGGGCTATCCGCCCTGCAGCATAATGTGTACTTCGGAACAGTTTTGTCCGATGTCAACAATGCCGATACAACCGAACCGCGGGGCGTGCTGGTCGGTCAGAATCAGGCAGATACAGCTTATACTCCTGCCAGCCCTCTCGAGTTTGGTCAGACCTATTACTGGCGAGTAGATGAAGTTAATGATGCAGACCCGAATAGTCCGTGGAAAGGTGACGTCTGGAGCTTTACGGTGGCCAACTTTACGATAGTGGACAACTTTGAAGATTATAACGATGCTTCAAATAAAATATATAATACATGGATAGACTACTTTGTGAATAATACAGGCATGACTGTGGGGCACTTTGAACCTCCGTTTGCCGAACGCAGTATTGTTCATAGTGGCCGTCAATCTATGTACATGCATTACGACAATGATGGTACCGTGAACGAGGATACTGAATACGAACAAACCGGCACACTGCTTTATTCTGAAGTCGAGCGCCAGTGGGCGGATGCGAAGGATTGGACCAGGGACGGTGTTAACTCCTTAGGGATTTGGTTTAGAGGCTTGTCTGAATCTGTTGGCAGCTTCACAGCAGGTGCATCTGGTAGTTACACGATGACCGGTGCCGGTGCGGATATTTGGGAAAAATCTGACAGCTTTCACTATGCCTACAAGCGACTCACTGGTGCTGGGGGCATAACAGTAAAGGTGGTCAGTTTGACTAACACACACGACTCAGCCAAGGCAGGTGTGATGATTCGTGAGTCACTGGAGCCCGGTGCTGTACACGCCATGGTGGACATCCAGCCTATGAATGAAGTTCAATTCCTGCGCCGCACTATGGCGGATTCCACCAGCGAAGCCGACGGAGTAAGTGAAGTCAGCACTCCGGTCTGGGTGAAACTGAACCGCGCCGGCAACACCTTCACAGCGCGGTATTCGCTTGATAACACTAATTGGACGACGCTCGGTTCTGTTACAATACCTATGTCTTCGAATGTCTATATAGGCTTAATAGTATGCAGTCATGACAACAATGCAACATGCGTGGCCGAATTCTCCAACGTTACCACTATTGGCATGGTTACAGGAGATTGGCAGTCACAGGACATCGGAATAAAAAGTAACATTCCTGAGCCGATGTATGTAGTCCTGGAGGATAGTAGCGGCAATAGTGCGGTGGTCAAGCACCCGGATACGAATATATCGACCTCACCAAGCTGGACGGAATGGAATATTCTGCTAACGGACTTTACCAGCGTGAATTTGCAAGCTATTAAGAAGATGATTATTGGCGTCGGCGACAGAGCCAATATACAGCCAGGTGGCGCGGGCGATTTATATATCGACGATATCAGGCTATATCTTCCTTAGCCTGCCAAATAGCGGTGAACTCAGCTTAAGCTGAGTTCACCAGAAGTGGATAGTGCTATTTCAGGGCCTATACCGACCATGTGGTATAGGCCCTGATTGTTTCAGCGCCGTGTGTACTTTGCCTCGCTCAATACCAGATTTTTGTAAAATGTAGCAGGATAATTTTTGTGACTAAGTAAAATCCAATTTGAAGCTGTGAACACGGTCCTGCAATTTGCTGCTTAGCTTACAGTCACTCTTGTGCAGTACTGCTAACATCGGTTTGTTGTCATGTAAAACCTCGGCTGTAAAACCGGCTATACCATTTTGCTTGGCGATGGTGATAAGATACTTTAGTAAGAAAGTCCCAATGCCGCGGTTTTGCCAATTGTCGCGAACAATAAAGGCAACTTCAGCAAGGTTTGTGCGTGGATTCAAATAATAACGTCCAATGGCGACAATCTCTTCGCCATGTGCTTCAGGTAAAGTCCCGACAATCGCCATGTCACTGCGGTAATCAATATATACGAAGTTTTGTATCTGCTTTTGCGGTATTCGTATTATATTTGACATAAAGCGATAATAGAAAGTCTTTTGCGAAAGTGAGTACAACAGATCTCGCATACGCTTTTCATCAGTTGGATGCATGGGTCGAAAGTTTATTTGAGTTCCATCCTCCAGCAGTAATGAGGTACTTAGCTCCTGCGGTCCAACGAAGATTTTGCCTTCTACTTCGGACAGGTCGGAACTGATGTAGTTTTCCTGGATCGCCTCTTTCAGTAATTGGGCTCGAAATTCTGGATGTGCGATGCTAATAAGTGCTAAAGCACGCTCCTGTAGGCTTTTTCCATGAAGGAAAGCAACACCGTACTCTGTGACAACATAATGCACCTCACAGCAGGTGGCAGCTACACAGGCACCATGGCTAAGATGGGCAACAATATGAGAGACTGTACCATTGTTATCGGTGGATTCCAGTGCAACAATCGACTTGCCTCCTGGCGCTCTTGCCGCACCATGAATAAAATCCATATGATCACCCAAGCCGGAGAAGAACTTCGTCTGGAGCAAATTCCCACAGACTTGTCCCGTTAAATCGACCTCCAGTGAAGTGCTAATGGCAATCATATTATGTTGCTGACTGATCAGATAGGGGTCACTTACATACTCAGCAGAATGGAAGGAAAAGATAGGATTATTGTCAATAAAATCGTAAAGTTTGCGTGTGCCCATACACAAACTGGCTACTATTTTGCCACGGTCAATACTTTTTCGTGCGCCTGTAATAACTCCGGATTCAACCAGCTCAATGATGGCATCCGACAGCACATCGGTGTGAATACCTAAGTCTTTCTTATCTTTCAGAAACTCAGGTACAGCAATGGAAATATGTTTGATACCCAATTCGACCGTGGAACCGTCGGGAATAAGTGCGGCTATATATTCAGCAATACTACGCGAGGTCTCCGTGGGCTCCGGCAGCTTGGCTTCAAGAATAGGCTGGTCCGTGGGTACGAGTATATCAATGTCATGCACATACAGCAAACTATCTCCCATAGTCCAAGGCATCTTCGGATTCACCTGAGCTATGACTAATCCTGCGTTCTCTGCTGCACCTTTAGTAATATCGACAGAGATACCTAAAGAGCACATACCCTGTTCATTAGGAGCCGTCACCTGTATTAGAGCAACATCGATAGGCATCCGTCCCGAGCGAAATAATCGTGGCACGTCAGAAAGAAATATGGGCGTATAGTCGCCCAATCCTTTATGAGGGTCGTCATTAACAACGCCTGCTATAAAAAAGCTGTTGATATGAAAATGTTTAGCCAATTCCTTATGGCCAAATTCTGGCTCATCGAGGGTTAGCAAATGAAGGATTTCCACGTTTTCCAGTTCGCCGGCCCGTTTTAACAGAGCCTGCACCAATGCTTGAGGCTGGCCACAGCCAGTGCCGATAAATACCCGCTGACCTGGCCGAACCTCCGAGATAGCTTTTTCCGCTGATACAACGATGCCCTTGTAGTCTTTCAGCCAATCGTTGGATTCACGTTTCGCTGTCTTTTTTATAAAATTGGGTTGCTTATAGAAGTTAGGTTTGGGTGCTCTCATTTACCTTTTACCAGCTTGAGAGAGGATTATTCTTGCATCTACTGCCACGGATTCAGTTCCGACTTTTCCAACAATAAATGGATTGATATTCAGCTCGATAATCTGTGGAAAGTCGATAGCCATCTGGCTTATTCGCTGGAGACCGCCTGTAATCGCCGATAAATCGATATCAGTTTGGTGGCCGCGGGCACCTCTAAGCAATGCGTAGGACCTGGTTTCCTGCAGCATTTGCATCGCCTCCTCAGCGGTGATAGGAGCCAGATAGCACGAAACATCTTTGAGCACATCCACAAAGATACCACCCAAACCAAACATAAGCATCGGCCCAAACTGCGGGTCACTGGTCATACCAAGAATGACTTGCAAGCCAGCCGCGCACATCTTCTCTACATAAATGCCGTTCAGTTTTGCTTGTGGCGCCCGCCGGCTAACCCGCAGCGTTAATAAATCGAAAGTGTCGCGCACCTGTTCGGGGCTGGATATATTCATCTTAATACCGCCAACATCGGATTTATGGAGGATATCGGGGGAAATAACCTTCATAGCAACAGGGAATCCAATTCTTTCCGCGATTTCCACCGCTTCTTCAGTCGTGTTAACCATCTGACCATCCGGCACATTAAAATTGTAAGCCCGCAGGATTTCTTTGGCTTCGACTTCACCCATCTGGAAGTGGTTAGTTTTTAGATGTCGCATGATAATGCGCTCAACCCTGTGACGGTTAACCGGAAATCGGGTGACAGCACGCGCAGGACGTCGCCTCCAAGCGACATACTCGTACATGGCCCGCAACGCCGCCACAGCCCGTTCCGGCGAGGGATAGTAGGGCAAGCTGGAATCAGCTAATTCCTTGCATTCCATCATGGTATCGGTGCTACCCAGAAAGACCGTAACAACAGGTTTTTCGCCGGCGCTGCAGGCGGCAACAGCCCTGGCTGTTTCTATCGGCCTGGTCATAGCATGAGGTGTAAGAATCACGATGATTGCATCAACTGAGTCGTCCTTTTGCGCAGCAGTAACCGCAGTAGCATAGCGCTGTGGGTCAGCATCACCCAATACGTCTATAGGATTATCAACAATGGCCGCAGGCGGTAACTTCTGCCTAAGCGTAGTGGCGCTATAACCGTTCAATGTAGCAACCTTCATACCTGACCGTTCCACTGCATCAGCGGCTATAACTCCAGGCCCACCCGCATTGGTAATGATTGCCACACGATTGCCCTTAGGCAGTGGCTGCATTGACAGCACCGCCGCGTAATCAAAAAGGTGGTCAAAACTTTCGGCTCTTATTATACCAGCCCGCTTAAATGCCGCGCAGTAAGCAATTTCGTCGCCTGGTAGATTACCGGTATGTGCCGATGCCGCTTTCATTCCAGCCTCAGTGACACCCGCACGCAACAAAACGACCGGCTTCACTGAAGTAGCTGAACGGGCAGCTTTTATGAATTTATCACCACAGGTGATACTCTCAAGGTATCCAATAATGACTTTCGTTTGTTCGTCAGCTACTAACGCTGATAAAAAATCGCTCTCATCTAAATCTGCTTTATTTCCTATGCTAATCACCTTTGCCAGACCTAACCCCCGTGCAGCAGCCCAATCCAACATCGCGGTACAGATAGCTCCCGATTGGGACAAAACTGAAATGCAACCAGATTCCGGCATGCGTTTTGAAAATGAAGCATTCATGCGATGACTGGTGTTAATGATACCCAAACAATTAGGACCCAACAAACGAACACCTTTTGCTGAACAAAGCCGCTTAATTTCCGATTGTCTCTCAGCCCCTTCTGGTCCAACCTCTCCAAAGCCCGCCGTGATAACTGCCACCGCTTTTGCTCCTGCTTTGATTGCGCTTTCCACAGCATCCCGAACGGATGGAGCAGGTACAGCGATCATAGCCAAGTCGATAGCCCCGTTGTACACGCTCAAATCATGTAAGCACTTCTGACCCAGAATCTCGTCGGCTGAAGGATTCACAAGTATTAGCTGTCCCTGAAAACCGCCTGTTAATAGGTTGACCAGTATCTCGTGACCGACTTTACCAGGTGTCCGTGAGGCACCGATTACGGCTACGGACTTAGGATATAGTAGAAAATCCAGCATAATCCAAAATACCGTAAAAATTTCACTTATTAATCTATATTTAATTTTACAGATAACCCTCAACCATTTCAAGCAGAGCGTTTCGATTTCTTGATGCTCTTTCTCCGAGCATACAACACAAAAGAAATAAAGTCGCTTGCAATTTTGATTTATTTATGAAATAATTAATCACCAAATGAAAAAACCGATGAAAAAATTATTTATTGCAGCTATATTTTTCACCAGCCTTACTAACACATCACAAGCGGATTTATCACGGCGGATCGAAAACATTATCCATCAATCTTCTCAAAGAAAAGTTCAATTCTCTATTCATATCGTAAAGGCTGATTCTGACGAAGCAGTTCACAGCCGTGAAGCAACAAAGGCGATGACGCCAGCCTCTAATATGAAAATAATCATCACCGCAGCCGCATTAAAATATTTAGGGCCTGCTTACGAATATAAAACGAAAGTCGGGCTTTATAGTT
>CAZVUF010000014.1:12228-20258 GCA_964629355.1 uncultured Pirellulales bacterium
GTTCATCCGAGCTGGCCGAATGCGGAGTTAAATAGATGGTACGCCTGTGAAGTCTGCGGTCTGAATTATAACGACAATTGTGTACAAATAAGCGCAACAAATACAAAGGGTGAAGTGACTGTTTTTATTGAACCTGAAACGAAATATGTACAATTTATCAATAATGTCAAACCTCTATCAAGTGGTGACAGCATTATAGGCTCATATCGAAATCGCGAGCTTAATAAAATCACCATTTTTGGTAAGTGCAGAAAACAAGTAGGCCCATTTGATGTTGCGATTGAGAAACCCGCTGCGTTTTTTGGTTTTCTACTGGCAGAACATTTAGCTGAAGCAGGAATCAATATAAGTGGTCATATTGTTGAAAAGCCAGTTGCTCCTGACAATATAATAGTACTTGCGGAATACAACACATCAATAGCTGATTGCTTAGCACGATGCAACAAAAACAGCTTGGGATTGGCTGCGGAAGCTCTGCTTAAAACCATAGCAGCTGAAAGTAACCCGAGTAAGAGAAACGGCAGCTGGTCTAAGGGCCGGGAAATGATTTCCAAATATTTGTCGGAACTTGGGATTGACTCAAGTCAGTTTTATATCGACGATGGCAGCGGTTTAAGTGAGCAAAATAAGCTCAGTGCTGATGCTATAACAAAGGTGTTATTTGATATCTATAAAAGCGGGAATTGGCAGTTTTATAAAGATTCACTGGCAGTAGGGGGGGTGGATGGTACAATTGCAAGCTCTTTCAAAGAAAAAGAGTACAAAGGCAAAATTTTCGGCAAGACCGGCTACATAAGCAACGTTAAATCATTTTCAGGCGTTTGCAGCACCGAACAGGGTGATTATATCTTCTCCATTTTGGCTAACGACGCCAACGGACAGACCCGCAAAGCAATCAATGACATCGCGGAAGCAATTATCGATGACGCTGATAAGTAGCCGTTAGGATAAGATAGAGCTTAAAACTGCGTAGCGATAGGCATACTCTGTGCCTGAGTTGTCCTTACTGACAAATTAGAACCGCCGGATAAACGCCTGAAATAAACTATAGGTCCATTTTCATAGACTTTTCTTTTCCAACCTTCCCTGTTAGGCTGAATAGCTGCTTCGAGAAGAGGTTCTTCGAGAAGGTTCATTTCTACGCCAAGTATCACGGTTGAAGGAGGATTTCTTTCGATCAAGTTTCTTAGTGTTTTAAAGCCTCCTGTGTGTGTAATATCGCGATTCCAGGGCGAGAGACGGTCGGCGATTCTGTAAACTATAGCACTGGCGGATAGTTCAGTATAAATATCACAGCCGCCTTCAAGTGCAAATAGGGGGGCTAAGGTGAGTATTAATTTCGGCTCAGGAGTATTGTGAGCAATATCCTCTGATATATTATGTATCTGAACAGGCACCCAGTATTCTGGTGCAAATACAATCGGTATTTTATACAGTACAACAGGATTTGAAACAACCACTACAACTACGCATATAGCTAATAGAACACAAGCAATTTTAAAGTTTCTGTGGGAGCCTGTTTCTGGAGATAATTGTCTTAAACAAAAGAGCGGATAAGCTAAGCTGATTACAAGAAACGGTACCGGCATTGCGAGATATTGTCGCCACATTGTCGGCGGGATTAAAGCAATTATGAAGAACGCCAACGGCAGCAGGGCGGCTAATAGAAAATTTCTTCGTATAGATATAGCTAATTTACAGCGATGCCATACGACCAGCCAATAAAAATAGACTGCTACAATTAATAGAACCAAATAACCAGGTCTGATTAGGCAATTCAATATCAGACTGAATTTATTATGAACCATCCCTATTTCATGCAGCCATTTGCCATAAAGCACCGGTATCCAGTAAAGGTTCAAAAAAAACGCCTGTGGTGCCTGGGCTATTATCCAAATAGGCCAAATCATCACCACGACAGAGGCAATCAAAAACGGCAGGGCGGTCTTGAATCTTTGTTTTAATGACTCGGCTGGCTGGCTTAGCACAGCAGCAAAAAATAGTAGTTGTATCAAAGCTGTAGTTATACGCATACCGCTCGCAAACGTAAGCAGGGCACCTATGGTAGCGATCCTCCAGTATCTTGATTTCTGCCGGAAGTCAGTTGATATAAATATCCAAAAGGATAGCACAACACAAAAAATTACAACGTCATGATTCCAGGCATAACCATTAGCATAATCAACAATGGGATTAAATACGTACAAAATCGCTCCTGTTAATCCCAAAAGAATTCCAGAAATCTTGAAACAGCTAAAAATGTGCCTATATATACCAACAATACACAACATAACCAGAATGTTGCATAAACTTGATACAATCCTACCCACGAGCAGGTAGTGAGTTGTATTTAATAGTCTGAATAAAGCTGCATAGAGCAATGGATGGTATGGTAACTGTGACGGGTAGGAAAAGTCCCTGTAAATCATTTTGCCCTGAGCCAATAGTACGCCGCCAGTGCAGTACATCTGCTCATCTCTGCCGATGGTCTTAGCCATACTATTTGCAAGAATGGAAAGACAAAGCACCACAAGTATTAAAATAACCGTGATATTAATAATTTTGGGCGACATCTCATCGTTCAAATTCATTTTTTGCTTATAAATTTACTCACCACTCAGTTAGCTCACCAACAAGCTCCTCAACAAGGTCTTTCATTGTCACGATGCCGATAGGTTTTCCTCGGCCGGTATGACTGGTCTTTGTAACAAGAATCATTTTTTGATTCTCCCTTCGCATAAAATTTAACGCATCAATGACAGTAGTATCCGGAGGAAGTACCTGTATTAGCTGGATAAAATTACGTAAATTCGTAAATTGCTCCGGTGAGCTTAAAGCTTCATATATGTTGATAAAGCCTACAATATTCGTAGGTTGGTTATCTGTTACCAAGAGACGAGTAAAATCATGCTCTTTGAGTATATTCAATAGGGCCGATTTGTCAGAGTTGACATCAATCATTTGAACCAGGTTAATAGGGGTCATAACAGACCTTATTCGAATGTCTGAGATATTTACAAGCCTGGTTATGATATTGGTCTGCACAGCACTGAGAATCGCCTCTTCACGGCTGTCTGCGATAATTGCTTTGATATGATGCCTTTGGCCAGCCATTATCCTCACCTTAGACGGAACATACGATCCCGTTATTAAAGCAAAGATTCCTGACACATATCTAAGCATCGGCACGGCGCCACACCAGGTGAAAACTTTGTGAAATACGTACAAAAGTGGTGCCAAAAAAGGCATTCCATAATCAGCGTGATAGAAAAAAATATTTTTGGGTATCAGCTCTGTGAATACAAATAGTATAGGTGCGGTTATGAATGTTGCAAACAATTCTGCGGTATGAGCAGCCCCCGGTTTATTCAAAAAGTTTTTCCATAAAAGATACGTGATTATACTCGTGACAATATAATGAGCAAGATTAGTACCTATTAACATTGAAAGAAGCAAGCCGACGCTATCACGCATCGTTTTACCCAGCAGGATGAATGATAGCTGTTTCTTTTCGATACCGAGCTGCAGACGAAGTCGGCTGAGCCTATATACACCAGTTTCCGCGCCAGCAAAAAGACCGGCGAAAACAATGGTCAACACTGCTATAAAAACTAAAAATATTGTACTAATCATTGGTTGAGATCGGCTCAAAAGTCAATATGACAGTTTCAATCCTATGCTTTTGTATTTTCTCGACGGTGAATTTCAAACTCTCCAAATATGCAACATCACCGGTTTTGGGTATCCTACCGATGAGGGCGGTCACAAAACCGCCAATTGTAGATAAGCGAGTTTCATCAGGCTCAATGCCAAAGGCCTCAGCCCAGTCATGGATGGGTAAGTTACCTGCCAAGCGATACTCGAAAGGCCCTATTTTTTTAATAGGTTCGATCTGCCTTGTAACATCAATCGGTCCAACCAACTCCTCTGCAATATCCTCCAATCGAACCAGACCGGCAATCCCCCCGTATTCATCCGCAACTATGGCTGTATCAGTGCCGCTATTACGAAAGAATTCAAGCAGAGACTCTACTGTTTTTTGCTCCGGAACAAAATGCACTTGTTGGACAATGTCCTGCAGTGAGGCTTTAGGCTCAAGTAAAAGCTTCCGCAAGTGTACCAAGCCGATTATGTTATCTAACGTTCTTTTATAAACAGGCAGCTTTGTCAGATGATTTTTTTGCATTATTTGGCGAGCCTGCTGAACTGAATCCGTAACGTCACAGACAATCATATCCACTCGTGGTTGCATGACATGACGCACCTTAAGAAAACCAAACTGAATAGTTTCCATCAGCAGCCTATTCTCATCAGCGGTAATCAATCCTCGTTTTCGTACTTGCTCGAGCAACGATTTGAATTCGCTTGTGGTCATTGGTCTGACAGTCGGCTGCGGCCCCATAAGCAGCCGCAAAACCGGCTCCACAATAAAGAATCTGAATACAAAGATTATAGGCGTAAAAAACTGTAGGCACAGATACGCAGGCAGGGCAGCGGTGACACTGACGGATTTTGAATTTGTGTAAGCAAATGATTTTGGCAGTATTTCACCAAACAAAACCAGCATTGCAAACGTGACAAGTGCTGTAATCGAAGCAGCCGTCAGTCCTATTTGCCGGCCCATTTGGACGGTAAGAACACTGGCCAGAGAGTAGAAGAAAACATTAACCACCATATTGCCAAACAAAAAACAGCTAAGCAATTGTTTAGGTTTACGCAAGAGTATCGCCGTCAGACTTTGCAGTTTATGGTCGGACTTCTGCAACAATCTAATTTGTCTGCGGGAAAGATTGAAAAACGCTGTTTCGGCTCCTGAGAAAAAAGCAGAACAACCCAGCAGCAACAACATCACGACAAAATGGCCTATATGTTGATAAACCTGAGCCACGGTCAACTATCACCTAACGGTGGTTTGGGCAGGGTTATAATAAAAGTGCTTCCATGTCTTTGCTCGGATTCGGCGGAAATGCAGCCCTCGTGAGTTTCTATTATTTTTTTACAAAATGCCAAGCCAAGACCGGAGCCGGAACATTCGGGGGATGATTCCTTACCTGTCTTTGTAGTAAAAAACGGCTCGAAGATTTTTTTTAAATTAACCGGCTTAATACCACAACCAGTGTCAGTTACTTTGATGCAGGTAGCATCTTCGCTTTCTTTGGCTTCAATTGTCAGGATACCACCTCGTGGCAGCATCGCATCGCGGGCGTTAAGAATCAAGTTCATAAGAACGTGCTGGATCTGAACAGGCACTGCCCATACATTCAAATCTTCGGGAATTTGTATCTTTACCGTTATGCTATCCTTTGCAAAATCTCGGCACAAGCAGGTAAAAACCCCTTCAACCAAGGTACTTAAGCGTACGTTTTCTTTTTCCTGCTTTTGGTTGTTTGCCATGGCCAGAATGCTTTCCATTACCTTGGTTGCACGCTCACAGCCACGGATGGTTTTGTCAAGCGCCTTTTCAGCCAGAGACCTGTCGTCGGAATTCTTTAACGCAAGGGCTGCGTAGCTGGCTAAAGGCGTAAGAAGATTATTTATTTCATGGGCTATCATATAGCTGGCGGCGCCGATATTGGCAAGTAATTGAAGCTGGATAAGCTGGGATTGCAAAGAAATGTTACATTCTCGCTGTTTAACAAGGTCTCTGTGCAGAGAAAAACGTTTTTCGATGATACTTGTCAACCGTTCGCTCCTTGTATAAAATTCAGCACTAAGCGTTTGTATTTAGCCATTATCTAATGGAAACCGTTGCCTTACAAGTATCTATATCGACTTTTGACATAGTTTTTCTTGAACAAGGATATACGCAATACGGTATATGCGATACACAGTACGTTAGATGAATGAACAGCAGATTTTAGAAGAGCTTTTGGCGTTGTTGGAAGCCAACGGCGTCACAATCAGAAATGAGCCGCTTGGTGGTAGTGGTGGGGGACTCTGCACTGTAAAAGGCAAGCAAATCTTCTTTTTGGATACACAAGCCACATCGGCTGATTCAGCCGTTATTTGTGCCGAGGCAATCTCCAAAGTGCTGGATATTGAGAAGCTCTATATCAGACCTGAAGTCCGACAATTTATCGAGAATCATGGCAATCAAATTATTTAAAGGGCGGCATAATTGTGAAGAGCAAATGGATGGCAATACTTGTAATCTGTTTTACGATAGGACTGAGCTGCCTTATGGGTATACCAAAGTTAGCTTCTGCGCAAATGCCAGATTCGTTCATTAATTCTATTGGTATGGAGTTTGTTCGCATCGAGCAGGGTTCCTTTTTGATGGGACAGAAAGAAGGGGGCGATTGGGACGAAAGACCCGTGCATAGAGTTACCATTAGCAGGCCTTTCTGGATGGCGGCAACTGAAGTTACCAATGCTCAGTATGAGCAGTTCGATCCCGAGCATCGGAAGCTTCGCGGGAAACTCGGCTTCTCCAAACAGGACGATGAGGCAGTCGTTTTTGTGAACTGGCATGAGGCGGCCAAATTCTGTGAATGGCTCTCGAATAAAGAAGCCAAACCATATCATCTGCCGACCGAAGCTGAGTGGGAATACACCTGCCGAGCAGGCACGACCACCGCCTACCACACCGGCAAAACACTGCCGGAAGAATACCATAAGCATCAACAATTCGAATGGGATCCAAAACCCGTGTCTATCGAGGTTGGCAAAACGCCGGCTAACAACTGGGGCCTGAAAGACATGCACGGTAATGTTGAAGAATGGTGCCATGATTGGTATGGCCCATATGAAAAAATCAACCAAACCGACCCCATCGGTAGGGTGGCTGGCCTATTCAAAGTTACCCGCGGCGGAAGCCATAATACTGCCCTTTGGTACCTTCGCAGCGCAAACCGTCTGGGTACGCTCCCAGACGACAAGCATTGGCTCATCGGTTTCCGTATCGTCCTGGGCAAGCTGCCGACCACTGAGCCGCTATCAGAACCCAAAGTGCCTCTTTGGGCGCAAGACGTTCCCCAGACCATCTATGACTGGGCCGACGCTCCGGATATGAACCAACCTTACTTCAAAGGCCCGCAGCAATTCGTGCACATCCCGCCGGACTGCAACGGCCCGCTGTTCTCAAGGCACAATCACTGTCCGAGCATCACTTGGTGTCCCAACGGTGACCTGCTCACCGTCTGGTACTCAACCAATCGAGAACACGGCCGAGAAATGACCATCGTCGCCAGCCGATTACGCCAGGGTAGTGTTTCGTGGGACCCGGCTTCTGTATTCTTCAAGGCACCTGACCGCAACATGACCGGCTCATCTTTGTACCACGACGGCAAAGGCACGATTTTCTTCTTCAACGGCCTGGAAGCAGCCGGCGGCTGGTCAAACTTAGCTCTGATTATGCGGATCAGTACCGACAATGGTGCCACCTGGTCCGAACCACGTCTTATCAATCCTTATCATCAGCCCCGAAATCAGGTGATTGACGGCACCTTATGCACGCAGGAGGGCTTTCTCATTCAGCCCTGCGATGCCGTCCATGGTGGCAGTGGCGGCACCGCTATACATATAAGCCGTGATGGTGGTAAAACATGGGTCGACCCTGGTGCCGGTCGGCCCAGCCCGAGCTTCGCATCCGGTACAACCGGTGCCTGGATCGCAGGTATTCACGCCGGCGTAGTGCAGCTAAAAGAAGGGAGTTTAATGGCCTTTGGACGCGGCAACAACATTGATGGCCGTATGCCGATAAGTCTTTCGAAGGATATGGGACAGACCTGGACTTACACAGCCAGCGAGTTTCCACCAATCAGTGGGGGGCAACGACTGGTTCTCACGCGGCTGCGCGAGGGTCCAATTCTATTGGTGTCATTTACGGATTCCAGTAAAAAAGAACCCAAAGGAATCCTGCTTCGTGACTCCTCTGGGAAAGAAAGTCGCGTCTATGGTATGTTTGCAGCACTTTCGTTTGACGAGGGCAAAACATGGCCTTGCAAACGCCTCATTACGGCAGGGGGGGCCGCCAGAGAACTTGATGGTGGAGGCAATACCAGATCATTTATAATGGACGATAACCACGC
>CAZVUF010000015.1:0-20222 GCA_964629355.1 uncultured Pirellulales bacterium
CCCGGCCTGACCAGGTTCGCGCCGTTCGTTTGCATGGGACCCGGCTGTCAACATCACTTATGACGGCAGTGTCCCATCTCAATCGACCCTCTGAAAAGGATTCAGCCTCGCTATAGCGGATTGCGAGTACAGGGTACCGCTAGCACCCCGCTTAGCACGGCCAACATCATTAAAACTTCCAGCCGCTAAAAGAGCAACAACAAAATAGGATATTATTCTGCTGGTGGCACTTAATATTTGTAGGGGAAATTTTCAATTCTTAAATCCTATGATGAGGTAAAAATCCTAATATCGAAATACGAAATCCGAAACAAATACGAAATTCAAATGTTCAAATCCTCAAAACATCTTGTTTTTGTTATTTAAATTTTGGTAATTTGATATTGTTTCCACCGTGAGGTGTCCTGTGGAGAATTTCGTGCTTAAGATTTCGGATTTGGCATTGACTGAACCAATAATATCTTTTTCTCCGTAAGGAGTCCTTAGGACTATGCTCCTATAGCTCTGCCACAGGTACATATTTTTACCGACAGGGATGACATGAACCCTTCTGCTCTGTCGAAGCGTTATGCAATGCAGTTCAGATTTAGTCGGTGAGTACTGCTGTAGTTTCCTTTTGTATTTCGTTTGACTGAATCAGTTGTATTGCCTGACGTCTTTTCTTTCGGCGGTTTATAGTTCTTCGGTCGCAGCGTGGGACTTCGTCGTAACCTGCAGCCACCTGGGTGGCTTCGTTAAGTGTGGCGGCAAACAGATCAGCCCCAATTTCCTCCCAGAGTCCTTCTGCTCGGTTGAATAGCCCACCGGAAACCATTATGCGCAAATGTGGCCATGCGTTCACAATTTTTATTGTATCTATGAGCTGGCGGATATCCGGTGCTTGCTTCGGAGCCGTCCCATAGATTAGCAGAATATCAGGAGCATATTCGTTTACGAACGCAAGGATATCATCATTAGTAAGACCACCGCCCAAAAAGCGTATTTCCCATCCGTTACTCTCGAACATGTCCACCATCATTTGAGCGCCAAGCTCCTGTAGCTCGTTTGCAGCACAGCAGATTACGATTTTTTTGTTCTTTTCAGGCCTTCGCGGAAGTTTATTTTGCAGCTGGTCCACTATTGTACGGTTAATTCGGGTGGCTAAATGCTCCTGTGTTTTAGTAATTTTGTCAGTTCGTAGAAGATTCTCGATTTCTATCATAATCGGCCAAATCACATGGACATATACGGAGTTAGCGGGTACGCCGCTCTGAAGAATTTCCTCTATGACAGCACGACAGGCTTTCCTGTCGCCTCGAAGCAATGGTTCCAAATATCTCGCTAACGTATTTTGTTTTATCATAATCCATATTCCTTAAATTTTTGCCTTTTTATTGTTTGTTATTCCGTATCGGCTTATTACTACGTTAAATGTTAATATAGGCAACATGTATTTTGCCTGTCATATAACTATCGGAGGCAGTAAGAAAAAATCTTTAGTCAAAATAGGTAATTATTATATTTGTACTATAGTTTGCCTAAAGGTTTCATCGTCCTATAAATTTTAAACCTGAAAGTATGATTATATAAAGCATTTCAAAGCAAAACGTAATAAATTTACTCTATGCAGTTAAAGGTTAGAAAATCCGGAAATGCAAATGGAGAATGGCGCTCGATGTAGATGGTGCTGCATGAATTAGAAGCCTATACCAATTGATTTAGAATAAGCCCCATTGCTTTGATATTGCATGTCTTTGGTTTGCGGACAGCGGATTTGTTAGCTGTATGATATGGTATGTGGCGGTTTTTGAGTAGGTTGTTATTTGTCCAACGAACTGACTGAAAAAGATGATGTTTTAAATTTATTTATTGCAGAGCCATTAAATATTGGTTTGTTCTTATTAATATTGTTGTTTATTCTCTGCGCGGTGTTTATCAACTGAGTAAGAAGGTACAGCGGTAAAGTTATAAATGCGACAAGACTTATTAACAAGATATACGCGGGAAGGGATACCGCAATAGTCAATATCTTTATAAAGCCCACAAAACCTGACGTTTCTGATTCGAACTTCGTCATTTGTTATTATATTCCTTAATAAAGCCAGCCTAAGACATGTGCGTCTCTGACTATAAATGCTGCGTTTTCCAGTTCATTAGACCACAAGTCAATAGCGTCATAAAGTTTACGCGGGGCAGAAAGGAGCTCGCCTCCATGCGATGCTCCTCTACTGCCTTCCACCACGTATAGTGGTAGAATTCTGCCAGGTAATGAGGTAAGGGAATATCTTAATATAATTAAGCAGCCACACGCACGAACATTAAGAAAGGTAATTAAAAATAGCAATTTGCTGAAGGATGAAAGGAGAAAATAACAACTCTTCGAAAGATAAAAATAAACCCCCTTATTGTGAGCACATCCGTGTTTCGTTCTGGGCAAATCCATGCCACCTATTCCTCCATGATTTTAAATATTCAACAGTATTGTAAGGCGGCAAAGAAACAAATCAAGCGGAAAATCACATCTTTCTGTAAGAAATCGAAAATTACGTGTTACTGCGTAGTTGGAATAACAGGCGGCGGTCGGATTCGAACCGACGAATAACGGTTTTGCAAACCGTCGCCTTAGTCCGCTTGGCTACGCCGCCGTGTGCTGAATCAAAATCTGAGAGCAAAATTCAACCCACTTCTTATGTTTTTACTTTACATTCAATAAATAGGTTCTGCAAGGAAATTAAAGCAAGCTTTATGAAAAACAGGCTTTGACTGATCGAGGTCAGAAGCAACTCGGGATTCCATAGGTGTTGTAATTCAAACAAGGCTCTATTATCGACTAATTGCTTGACTTTTAGGACCATAAAATCTTCTCGTTGCATGTTTGTTTTAAGTCATTTCAAAGTTGAGTCGATACTCATTTTGAATTGTATCCTTATGGAGAAAGAACACATGGAAAACAATGACCCGATAATAACGTTTCTTTTACAGGAACGTATTGTCGATGAGGGGATTCTTAAGGCTGCTCTCGACCAGCAACAGCAAAGCGGACAAAGCCTGTTAAGCATACTTAAAAGAGATTATCTTCTAAGCGAAGAACAAATGATCAAGATTATCGCGGCTGTCAATAAAATAGAATTTGTTAATCTTTCACCTGATATGGTTGACCCGATGGTAGCGCACTTGGTCTCTTATGAGGCGGCGAGTAAGCATAACCTGATTCCGATAAAAAAAGAGGGTGACCGTTTGATTATAGCGATGAGCTCTCCTTTGGACCTAACTGTCCGAGATCAGATTGAGATGAAAACCGGGTACGATGTTGTCCCTGTTGCTGCTATGCCGGCCGCTATAAGGCAGACTATACATTATCATTTCAATGTGGCGGATGTGACAAAACAGGCTATAGTCTCAATGCGTTTGAAGGATGATCCAACCAAGGTCTCGCAACAAACTAAAGGTCAAGAAAAATCCGTAAAAGTCTCCGATGCTCCGATTACGAAGCTGGTTTCCTCAATAATAAGAGGTGCTATTGATGGCCAGGCCAGCGATATTCACATAGAGCCGCAGGAATCTGACGTTAAAGTGCGATACCGTGTAGATGGGATCCTGCGAAATACTTTGGATATACCTTGCTCCGCACAACTTGAGTTGGTATCGCATATTAAAATTATGGCGGATATGGATATTTCTGAGAAAAGGACTCCTCAGGACGGCCATATGAGTGTGCAGCACGACGACAAGGAGTATGATTTGAGAGTTTCGTCCCTACCGGCAATGAGCGGAGAAAAGATAGTTATCAGAATACTTGATAAGAACGCGAATAAGTGGTCGCTTGACACAGTGGTGACCTGTCACGACGATAATCAGAAGTTCCGAGAACTGGCCAAAAATCCGTATGGGATGATTCTTCTGACCGGTCCAACCGGCTGCGGCAAGACGACTACACTATATTCAGTTTTGCAATTGGTTAATACTCCTGAAAGAAATATAGTCACTGTAGAGGACCCTGTTGAGTACCGGCTTAATGGTATTACGCAGGTGCAGGTCAGGCGGGCTGCGGGAATGACATTTGCATCGGCTCTACGAAGTATATTACGACAGGACCCGGATGTCATACTCGTTGGTGAAATCCGCGACTTAGAGACGGCAGAAATAGCTATTAGTGCTGCTCTGACCGGGCACCTTGTATTAAGCACTCTGCATACAAACGACGCAGCCGGTGCAATATCGCGTCTTATCAATCTTGGAATACCGCCATTCCTTGTTTCCTCGGCTCTTTTAGGAGCGGTGGCTCAAAGGCTCATAAGGTTATCCTGTCCACAATGCAAGCAGGCCTATCAAGCTTCTGAAGAGGAGCTGAAATATTTGTTCGGCGATCCGCATGAGCAGATTCAACTGCATAGAAGTCCAGGCTGTGAGAATTGCTACCAGATGGGATACCGAGGACGCAAGGCTGTCTATGAGATACTAAGCGTTTCGGAAAAAATCCGCAGAATGATATTGGAAGGGACCAGTGACGATGCTGTCAAGCAGCAGGCGATCAACGAAGGGATGAAAACTCTCCGTAAAGGTGGTATTGATGAGGTTATCAATGGTCTAACAACATTAGATGAACTAATGCGTGTTGTTGATATAAGAGCAGATTAATGGCTGTTTACGAGTACACAGCAAAAGACCATTCTGGTGGCGATTTCTCCGGTATGTCCAGTGACGTCAATGGAGTTGCGGCTCTGCGGGATGAATTGGACAAGATGGGTTATGTTCTGGTCAAGGCCCACCGGGTAAGTGCAGAAGGGAAAAAACACAGGAAAATCAGGCCATCGGAAGTTGTAGCTTTTACGTATAAATTTGCAGGGATGTATTCAGCGGGATTAACAATCATCAAATGCTTGGAGACACTGGAAGAACAGACTGAAAATAGTACCTTTAGAGATATGCTTACTGATATTAAGCAAAATGTGGAAACCGGCTCAAGCTTAAAGAAGGCCTTCGAAAAATATAGAGACATATTCTCAGATTTTTTCCTGGGTATGATTGAGGCTGGTGAGTCTGGAGGGAAATTGGCCACCGCGCTCGAAATGAGCGCTGACTATCTTGAGAAGCAGGCAGAGCTCAAGCGAAAAGTCAAGTCTGCTTTTATCTATCCGCTTGTAGTAGGCCTTGTGTGCATAGTGGTTGTTGGTTTTCTTTTGGTCTTTATTGTACCTATGTTTTCTAAACTGTACCAGAAGCTGCATGTGCCGCTGCCGGGACCTACGCAGGTGCTTGTGAGCTTAAGCGTTTTACTAAGAGGCTGGTGGTGGGCGCTTCTGATTATAGGTACAGCCTTGGTTATATTATCACGGAAGCTGAGAAGGCATCACATTATCAAAGCACAGTGGGATTCTCTCAAGCTAAAGATACCTGTTTTCGCCAAACTTAATCAGATGATTTTAGTATCGCATTTTACGCGGACCTTTGCCATGTTGACTTCTGTGGGCGTCTCATTAATCGAGGCTTTGGATGTGGCGAGCCAGGTCGCACATAATTACATGATTACCAAAATTACAGAAGATCTGCAGGCATCAATTCAGGCAGGTAATCCTGTTGGAAAGTCTTTGAAAAAGTATGACATTTTTCCTCCGATGATTACGCAAATGGCTATCTCCGGTGAAGAAATTGGGCAGTTACCTGAGATGCTCAATAAGGGTGCTGATTTTCTCGATAAAGATATAGAAAGGTCAGTTAATTCTTTGATCGTCAAGTTAGAGCCAGCGTTGACAGTTATCATGGGGTCTATTGTTGGATTCATCCTTATGGGTGTGTATCTGCCTATGCTTGATTATATGCGTCATTTGAAGTAGCATCGACATTCTTGTAGAGGCCAAGAAAAATGAGAGGTACAAAGGCTTTTACATTAGTTGAGATGTTGATCGTGGTTTTGATCTTGGGAGCAGTCGCAGCGATTGCCATTCCGAGAATTACTAATGCCTCAAAAGCTGCTAAGGATAGAGCCTGCAAAACCAATGTTGACATTATGAATAGACAAATTGAGCTGTTTCATTTGAACACAGGCTCTTGGCCTCAACAGTTGGCGGATGTCACCGGGAACACGGACTATTTTCCTGATGGTCCACCCGAGTGTCCATTTGGGTGGGAGTATGAAATGAGCCAAGATAATTATCGTGTCATCAAACATGGCGACCATTCTGATGAAGTTCGAGACGGAGAGGGGTCTCAAAACGGAGATGACGATGATTCCCAGGGTTCTCAAAGGGGCAGAAGAAGGAGAGGCCGGAGATGGTGGTGATAGAAGGCCTGTTTGAAAATCATATGATTTCAATTGTTAGGTGTATGTCAGCTTTATGGGAAAAAAGGCTTGTTTTAAAAGAGCCATTCCCAATACGTCGCTGGTCCGCCAAAGGTGGAGGGCTGCCAACCAATCGGAAATAAAGACAAAGACTTATAGGTATTGAATAATATGTAGCAGCCTTAAGCGCAGCTTAGGGATAAGCACTTGGTTGCTGAGAAATTGGTGTTAAAAGCCTTAAAATCTGCCTGTAAGCTCGACATGCACCCGTCCGCCATCAATTATCTTATATTCAATTTGTCTGTTGCCATTTTTCCGTTTATACTTTTTTAAAGGGGGCTAACCATTAGTATGGAACGAGCACTTCCGATAAAATCGGCTTTCATCAGTTCTTCACATCTATTCAACACAATACCAGGTACGTCGGCAATCTTCATTAGTGGTATTTTCTTAAGTAGCCAGTCTGCTGTGTCGATAATTTGGTTGATGTTGAAAGTAGCATAGTATTTTAGAAAGGAGAACAAGATGAAGTCGAAAAAAGCATTTACTCTGGTTGAATTGCTTATAGTGGTTTTGATCCTCGGTGCACTGGCGGCAATTGCCATTCCAAGAATTATTGGAGGCGCAACAAGCGCCAAGATCAATGCCTGCAAGACCAACATCGATCTGATAAACTCACAAGTCGAGCTATACTACGCAAATAACGACAGCTGGCCGGACGACATATCAGATGTGACCGGAAACACCGACTATTTTCCAGATGGTGAACCCGAATGTCCATTTGGTGTAGCCTATACATTAAATGCTAATCACCGTGTCAATGCAGCTACGCACGACCATGATTAGCGAGCGAATTAACCAAACGTACCTTTTACGGGATGAAGGCCCGTCTGTTGGATTCACAGATGGAACCGCACAATATAAACAACAGCTCACAGGCAGTGATGCTGATAAATATGATTGGAAACAGCGAAGAATTTCCTCATAGTACGCTCTACATGTCCCTTCGACTTGGTTTATATTTATGATTCAGTTACTTATCAGGTAGGGCCGCACAATTATGGAAGTAAATAAAGGAGGGTTGGTTAAGAACCTGTATACAGTTTCTACAAATTAAAATCAAAGAGGATGGTTGCTCGGTAACCATCCTTACTGATTTTCTTAATTGGGTCACACTATGTCAAGTACTATGGCACGGAAAGAGTCAGCCTTTAGCTTGGTTGAGTTGTTCATCGTCGTGATGTTTCTCGGCATATTCGCTGCGGTAGCCGTGCCGAGACTGAATTTCAACATTGTTACACAACAGAAAGCCGATACAGTCACCAGGAAGATTGTCACCGACCTTCGGCGTACGCGAGGACTTGCTATTTCAGACGCTGCAAATAATTCCAAGGGCTATGAGCTGAAGATGGTCGGCTCCGTACCGTATAACGCGTATGAGATAGAAAACATGGATACTCATCAAACTGTGGATTCACACTCAACGGGTAATGTCACCATTAGTTGTCCAAATGGACATAGGTTCAAACTTGGTCCGCTGGGTGAACTTACGAGTGGAAGTGCCACTGAACTAACCGTTTCGGCAGCGAACAGAAGCTTTACGATCACGGTTAATCCGGCAACAGGTATGGTAAAATGTGTCCAAAACTGAAATCAGAAGACAGAGTCCAAAATCGAGCATCGAGTCTTAAGTGTCAAGGATTCACTCTCACAGAAGTTATTATGGCGTCTGCGCTGTTGATTATCGCATTGGTTCCAATTCTAAAAGCTTTGACCAGCGGACACGTTACCACTGTGATTATTCAGCAAAGAAGCCATAGCCTTATGCTTGCGCAGGCTAAGCTTGATGAAATAAGAGCACGCTCAATCTATAACTATACCAGCGGTTCATTTGCACGAAGCCATTTATCACTTGACGGTGCATACTTGTGCAATATAGATGATGATCCTGAAAATTCAAACCTTAGGAAAATAACAATATCGGTTGGCTACGATCAAAATAGTAACAATCGCCTTGAAGGTGACGAGGTAGAGGTGACTTTAGCTACCTACTTTGCAAGAAGGTGGTAAATTTGGTTTTCGCTTAGATAGAGAGAAGTCATCTTTATCGTTGGTTATCAGGTCATCAGATGTAGCAGTGAGCTTATAGGACGTTCTTTATCAGCCTGAAGTTTTTTTCTGCCCAAGGTTGCTTATGCCTTATAAAAACAGGTCATCATTACCAAATGAACCGATTTATTACAGTTTTTTGGGCTCATGCTTAGATTGACCGATAATACAAAAACTTACATAACACTCCCGTGATTTATGCCGAAAATATAAACAATTGCTGGAGATGTTATGGGAAACATAATGCGCGACCAAAGCAGGACAGTACAGCATGGAAGAAGCCTTGGAATGGATGCCGTCGACTTCGATGAGCTCGGTCGAGCCGCGGTGGACTATCAGCGGGGTACAGGTCTGACTATTGTTGAGATGATTATAGCTATGGCTATAATGATCATTGTTTTTGCCGCTATATTGCCGGAGTTTAGAGCCATACAAAATAGTTGGGGATCCAAAGCTGATAACGCCGAAATAGTTCAGAACAGCAGAGTCCTGACCGACCATTTATACCGCAACCTCTCGAAGGCTCTGAAGATAACCGCCATAAGCAATTTGGATGATACCAATGGATACATCGAGTTTAAAGACCCAGACGGAAATATCCTGAGATATGATATCTGTCCCAGCGGCTATGTCGAGTTTGGTGAAATCGATGAGCTTTCAGAGTTGGCCGGCCCCGTCAACCAATTACAATTCTGGAGCTACGATGCTTTTGATTTGGATAATCCTTTGAATATGCAAACGGCGGATGTAAACGATATCCGTAGCGTAAAAATCCAGGCAACGTTGCCTAACCCATCCGAACTTGCCCGAGATAAGATTGTCACCTTCCAAGTCTATATTCGGGCAAATCCAAATCTCCAAAGTGAGACTATAGACCTTGTAGGCTGGTGGAAGCTGGATGAAACCAGCGGTGCAACCGCATCGGATTCCTCCGGTAACGGTAATCACGGCACACTAATCAGAATGGGAACTTCGGACGCCTGGGTTACAGGCAAAGATGGTGGTGCACTTGATTTTGACGGAAGAAATGATTGTGTACAGGTTCCTGACTCTCCCAGCTTTGATATTGCCGATGAGATCACGGTTGCCGCCTGGATCAATCCTGAAGATACCTGGAGTTGGCGAACTATAGTCTCGAAATTTGCTCATACTCATTATCATTACAGAATGGACCTTTACTGGTTTCTTTATAATCGTAGAATCGGGATTTCTTTGGCGGGACCTTGTGGCAGTTGGGATTTGTGGAGACCGGATGTTTATATTCCGACCGATGTCTGGACACACGTAGCGCTTACTTATGATGGTTCTGAGATGGTAATGTACAGGAACGGGATTAGAACGGCCGACAGGAGGGAAAGAGGTGCTTTGGAGTTGGCTAATTCTTCCAGTGATGAGTCGTTTTACATCGGCAAGAATACAGAGTGGGGTGAATATTTCGAAGGTAAAATCGATGATGTACGTATTTATAGACGTGCTCTGAGCACAGATGAGATTGCTTGTCTCTGCTGGGAACAGCCTTTGGTGGCACACTGGAGGCTGGATGAAACCAGCGGCACTACTGCCAGCGATTCAAGCGATAACGGCAATCACGGGACGCTGGTTAATATGAATCCGGCAAGCGACTGGGTCTCAGGTAGGGTCGAAGGTGCACTGGATTTCGATGGATGGAATGATTACGTTCAAGTACCTGATTCCCCTTCTTTTCGTATTGCCGATGGAATCTCAATTTTAGCCTGGATTAATCCTGAAGACAACCGTGAATGGAGAACAATTGCCTCTAAGCTTGCTCATGTTCCTTATTGCAGAACCGACCTTTACTGGTTTCTATATAATCGGCGAATTGGAGCTTCCTTAGCCGGGCCTTGTGGAATTTGGGGTTTGTGGAGGCCAAATGTTCATATTTCGACTGATGAATGGACACACGTAGCTCTGACTTATGATGGGTTTGACATGATAATGTATAAGGACGGAAATGATAGGGCCTCAACTTGGGCAAGCGGCTCTCTGATGTTGACTGACGGCAGCAGTACTGAATCTTTTTACCTCGGCAGAAACACAGAGTGGGGTGAATACTTTGATGGCAAAATCGATGATGTTCGTCTCTACAGGCGTGCATTGAGCGAAGATCAGATCGAGACGATTTATAATGGAGGAGAGCTTAGCGAGTACAGCGGCAGTACTTCTCAGATATTTCCGTAGATATGGTAAAAGTCTATGAAAACAAGAGGAAAAAATAACGGGTCAGTGCTTTTAATGACAGTCTTTGCCATAGCGCTTTTATCTGCGCTGGTGGTGGGGATTCTGCAAATAAATACGGAAGAAATACAGCTTATGCAGAATCAGGTTTATGCTGCTCAGGCGCTCACTGTTGCGGAAGCAGGTCTGAACGATGCGTTTGCCCAGATCCGATTTAATAGAGATTGGGATAGTGGTTTTGACAATAAATCCTTTGAGGGTGGCAGATATACTGTTGAGGTTACAGGTTCTTTGCCGAATCGTACGATTGTATCGTGTGGGACTTCACCGCAGGGTTTTATTGCCAAGTTAGAAGCCAACATAGTGGTGAGCAACGACCATCCTTACATAATAAGAATTGATAGTTTAAGGATCAACGAATGAAGCTCGATAACAGCACCGCGCTTGGAATAGATATTTCTGATAACCGGATAAATATAGCACTGCTTAGAAAGAATAAGGGTGGTGTCGAGTTAGTAAAAACAGCCAGCGGTCCTGTTATTGATGGAGCTATCAAAAACGGCAACATTGAAGATGCTGCATTGCTTGCTAAAAGTATAAGGGAGCTTCAAAAACGCAGCAGGATGCGTTTAAGATTTAGACAAGCTGCTGTATCATTAGTGGCAAAACCCATGCTCCTGCAGATTATGGAAATGCCTACGCATGTGCCGACCAGTGTAGGACAGTTTGTTCACAATGAGGTTAAACACTGTGTTGTTTTGTCAGGCAAGAGAATTGCACTGGACTTTTGTGGAATTGGCTCAGGCGGGAAGCCAGGTAGCGACCGGCTTTTTGTAGTCGCATCAGATAACCGGAATGTAGCACAGATTGTCAAAGCATTTAATCTGGCCCGTGTTAACGTTGAGGTGATTGAGCCGTCGGTGATTGCTTACACCAGAGCATTTTATGCGAAAAAGATAGCAGGTAAGTTTGATTGCAACATCCTTTTAGCTACGGTGCAAGGCGGTACTCTGACTCTATGCGTTTTTAGGAGACAGACCCTCGATTTTATTCGGTCCAGGGACATTGACCAGGATAAATCTGAGCCGGCGGTGCTTTGTGGCTGGCTTGTTGATGAGATAAATGCAGTCGTCCAATTTTATGATAGCGTTGAAAGCTCAGAAAGTTCCGGGAAGTGGGAAATCATGGTAATTGCAGATAGTGTGCAATTACCTGATGATGTCCTGGAGTCTCTGAGGAACAGGCTGACGGTTGGCAGTCTGCAAATCAAAAGGCCCGAAGATGCATATCAGGACACACCCATTGTAAGAGATGATGTGGAAATAAAAGAAGGTGCCTCGGCAGCGGCAGTCGGCCTTGCTATGAAACTCTTACTCCCAGACGAGACTAACTTAAGGATAAACCTGCTCCCGCCGGAGGCAGCAGATATTAAGTCCTTCAAAAAACATGCTCTCATAACAGCGAATATTTTTGCTGTGATTTTATTTGTCATGATTATAGCGATCGCTGGTTTGGGATTGCAGGCCCGAAACTTGAAAGCAGAAATAGATCGCAAGAAAAAGGAACCTTTGTTATCAGACTTAAAGACTTTGGTCAGAGAGGAAAAAATTATAGATAGTCGTATAAAGCAGTTATCTGGTGAGCCTGGCCGATTGAATGAGATTTTAGATTCGCGAGAAGATGTAGATTGGCCTGCCTTGCTAAACGATATAAGAAAGGGAACGCCTAAAACTGTGTGTATAACCAGTATGTTTAATAAAGGCAATACCACATTAAATGTGGAAGGTGTAGGGCTATCGTATGAGGCGATTCGCTGGTTCGTGAACATGCTGGGTGAATCAAAGCACATAGCAGCAGCTTCTTTGACTGAGACAGAAAAGGATGATGAGAAAGGTGGATTGATCAGGTATTCAATCAGTTGCTTATGGACGAACGAAGAGAGGAAATAGGCAATGTTAATTAATAATCTTGCTAAATTGAATAGTAGATCAAGAAATGCTATTTCCGCTGCTCTGATTGTAATCACTACTATAGTGCTATATGGCCGTTTAGTAACTCCGCACGTTATTTATCTGTCCGCGACTCAGCAGTATGGTGCTGTTCTATCCGATATGATAAAGACAGGCAAGATTGTCAAAAGCGCGGTAGAAATCAAGAAAAAGAAACTGAAGGAATTAGGCGGGCGATTTGCTTATCTTCAGAATGCTTTGTTTTCAGTTAAGGAGGCAAAGGAATTCTTTAGTGACATCCAGGCTATTTCCGAGGAGGCAGGCTGTGCGGTTTATTCGCTTAATTTTGTAACAGGTGACCAACGTTCTGAGGCTAAACAGTCCGAAGATGCCTCAGGTATAGCTGTTCATACTGCGATGTTGAGTGTTATCGGGGGATATAACAACATTGTCGGGTTGGTGGAAAGGCTGAAAACGCGCCCCCAAAAAGTTTGTATAGATTCACTCAGAATGACAAGTCATAGCGATGGCTCAGGTCGGCTCAAGTGTGATATAACCGTTAAAATCTACACAATCCAGGATAAGGAAACTCTTGCTTATGAATAGGTCAGAGTATGCAAAAATACTGTTGTGCATCTGCCTTTTGACCTTTGTTTTAATAAAGGTTCGGGCTGCACAGTCTAATTCTGCACAAATCAGCACGATGGATGTTGGTCGTGATAATCCTTTCGCTGCAATTCCTCGGAATGAAAAAATCACACCACAGAGAATTACTCAGACTCCAATCGTGGAGCAGGAAGAACTGCCGGCACTGTTTCTTGAGACCGTAACTCTCAGGTTTCTTGGCGCCAAAAACCTTGAAGGTGTTATAAAAAGCATGTCCTCCCGCTATGGCAGCTTAGCCACGGATCAAAATACTAACTCTCTGATAGTTTGTGATACACGTGACTATCTTGACAGAATTCTGATCGAGATAAAAAAGATCGATAGAAGGCCGCGGCAAATCATGGTGGAGGTAGTTATACTTGATGTCAAATTGAACGATGAAACTGAGATAGGTATCAATTGGGATATACTATCTGATAAGACATACGATATAGGTTACAGGCAAAATTTTACAACATCCAGAATAGGGTCAACCATTGAAAACTCGGCTAATATAGGAAATGCAACAGCTTTTAATACTACAGGACTCGGCGGCGAGTTCAGTGTTATCAGCGGTACAGTCCGTAATATTATACACATGATACAGGAAAAAAGAGATACCGAGATTATTGCCAGCCCACGAGCTATGGTTGTAAGTGGACAAACAGCCAATATCAGGGCCGTTGAGGAAATTCCCTACACAGAGGTGAGTGACACCGCTGAGGGAGGTTCGATGACCTCTACTGAATTTAAAAATGTTGGCATCAGTTTACAAGTAACCGCTACCATAACAGACGGCAATGACATTTTTTTGATAGTTGATACTGAGCAGAATGTTAAGACTGGTGAGAGTTCCGGTGTACCTGTAGTTGACACCCGAAAAGCTAATACCTCTCTTTTACTCGAAGATGGCCAGATTGTCATTATAGGAGGGCTGAGACGACAGGAAAAAACTATAGAAGTTGACCAAATTCCATTTCTTGGTGATTTGCCGTTTATTGGCAGGCTCTTTAGGAGCACCAATACTGAGATAAATAACTCTGAATTGATAGTGCTGCTGTCACCTCATATTTATAAAGGAGAATCGATTCCTGAAAAAGCAATGGAAAAATACCACGAACTCAAAAGCCGACCCGCGCTGTCACTGCCCGGTAATAGTAAAAGTGAAGAGCGGTTACAGAAGGATGATGATTAATATGGCATAATCAACGATGGCAACCGTGTTTTTCTAATATTGTCCTGTGTTTAGGTCGATAAAAATAATCTGTGTAGTATTGCTACGACGAGAAAAACGTAAAGAATAGATAAAGATTTTGAAGGCAGGTGCGAATGTTTGGATTATTTAAGTCAAAGAAGAAGGCAGAACGGGCTAAGGTACTTATAGTTGATGATGAGCCTGATTACATCACCGCCATCCAGTGCCGGCTTGAGTGGAGTCGCTATGAGGTCATAACAGCCTCTAATGGAGAGGAGGGGCTGAAAAAGGTGATGAGTGAAAAGCCGGACCTTGTTTTGCTGGATACTAATATGCCGGTTATGAACGGACATGAGGTACTTGAACGGCTCAAACAGTACACTGAGTTAAAAAATATACCCGTCATAATGGTCACAGCGCTCTGTGAAGCGCAGGATATCGCTAAAGCCTCGTCTTACGGCGTTGCGGATTATGTTGCAAAGCCGTTTGATTTCACGGAGTTGGTGGAAAAGATCGAAAATGCTCTGGGAAACAGGAAAGCTGTGCAAAAGGTCTAAAGCCGTCGGCGAAAACAGAGCGGGTGAGCCAACAGCCATGAGCAAAGCGAGTTGTGCTTCGAGTGTTTTATGTAATAACCGGTCGGACGGTGGTGGAGAACAAGTTGTTCATCATGGAACCATTACCGGTGCTCGGCTGAGCTTGCTGGAGTAAGGGATAACGTCTAAATGAAGTATTTATTTTGCAAGGTGTGACGTTCTTTCGTAGTTGGTAATCGGTGATGAGTAATTTAAAAATCAAAATGCAAAGTGAAAATTAAGGATGTCATCCCGACTTGTCGGGATTCCACAATTTTTAATTTTGAATTTATTTGGTTGGGATAATGGAAAGTTCAAAACTTAAGGTTTTGTTGATTGAGGATGATAAGATTGACCAGAAGGCATTTGAATGGCTGGTCAAAAAAGAAAATATTCCATATGATTATACAATAGTCGACTCTATTTCAAAAGCCCAGAGCGTATTGAGTACCGAACGCTTCGATGCTATTATCTCTGACCTCTTGCTTATGGATGGTACATGTTTCGAAATCCTCGAATCAGTTAAGGATACACCTATTATAGTCGTTACCGGAGCTGGTAATGAAGAAATTGCCGTAAAGGCAATCAAGGCAGGCGCTTATGATTATTTGGTAAAAGGCATCGATCGACACTATCTCAACACACTTCAGGTAACAGTTGAGAATGCCTTAAAGTATAAGAGGCTGGAAGCGATACTCCATGAAAAGCAAGAATCACTCATGGCGATATTTGATGCTGTGCCTATCTGTATGTTGCTGGTCGATAAGAATCTGGTAGTAAAGCGAGTCAACGATGCTGTCAGGCAAAAAGTTCTCCGAGACTATAACCAAATTATTAATCGACGATTTGGCGAAGCTCTGTGTTGTAAAAACAGTATTTCCAATGATAAGGGTTGTGGATTTAGTCCAGCCTGTAAAGGATGTTTACTCCGACAGTCTGTTACCAGTGCATTGAACTCGGGACAATCTGTTCGAAAGGTTGAAATTCAGCCTGTACTTATAGTCGACGGCAAAGAGTTTACGCCCTGGTTTAGCGTGAGTGTCGAGCCGGTAATTATCGATGGCAGTAAAGACGTGGTTATTGCTATCGATGATATCACCGACCAGAAAATCTCGGAAGAGAAACTCAGAGAGACAATGGAAATAAAATCTCAGTTTATATCTACGGTTTCGCATGAATTACGAACACCTTTAGGTTGTATGAAAGAGGCTATTTCCATTGTTTTAGATGGAATAGTAGGACATATCAATGACCAGCAGAAGAAATTCCTGGGGATGGCAAAGAGAAATGTTGACAGGCTTGCTGTGTTAGTGAATGAAGTTTTGGATTTTCAAAGGCTCGAGGTTAAGAGGATCAGATTAGATATACAAGAGAATGACATAACTCAAGTTGTTGAAGATGCTTATCAAACTATGTCTGCTTTGGCAAAAAAGGCAGAGATAGACTTATCTCTTGAGCTTGAAGGCAACTTGCCCAAAGCTATGTTTGATAGTTCCCAAATTATTCAGGTTTTGACAAACCTGATTAGTAATGCAATCAAGTTTACGTTGAATAAAGGCAGGGTTACTGTTAGTGTTTGCCGCCAGGATGAAGAGTTAGTCATACGAGTCAGTGATACCGGCATAGGAATACCTAAGGAGGCCCTTCCAAAGGTATTTGATAGCTTTTACCGTGTACATCGGCCTGGTATAGAAATTCAGGGCACTGGTCTTGGGCTGGCTATTGTTAATAAAATCGTAATGTTGCATGGTGGTAGAATCGAAGTTGAAAGTGAAGTGGATAAAGGCACAACCTTTATTGTTTTTCTGCCATTATCCGGCAGACCCGCGCCGGAGGTTTTGCCTGAGGCAGCTGACGAGACCCTGGAAAAAACCATCGTAACTAAAGTTTGAAGTGCCAAGTCGAAAAAATGGATTCCCGCCGGAGTTTTTCACGTTATAAAACTTGACCGATAGTTTGTTACCTCTCCAGAGGCACTCATTTCTAACAGGGTAAAGATATCGATAACTATTTAAGTATTTATGCACATACTTAAATAGTCGGTTATAAAAGTATTGCAAAAAATAAGAGGCTCCAGTCAAAGAATAGAGGACGGAGGACAGCGGATAGAAATTATGTCTTCTGTCTTCCGCTTAACGCAGTATCGAGCATGGCGGAAATCCAGAGTGGTGCGAATTATCGCACCCTACATTCTGTTTTTTTTTGTTGATTTTTCTCTTCTTATCTTCTATTTTGCTCCGTGAGATAAAATGGCGAGTTATAATTATGTGTATGCTCCGCAGTCGCAAAAGGATAGGAAGTTCTACGTGGGATACACGACAAACATACAGAAGCGGGTTGAGCAGTAGAATTGTGGACACGTTCATTCAACTTTGAGTATAACAAAAGTGTTATAATTATCTTTCTTTCATAATTTATTTTACAGCGTTTTCGGATATAATGGATGTATACTGTTGTATATTAGACCATATAGAATTTTGGTACGGAAACAAACTAAACATATTATAAGGAGAATAAGATATGGCACAAACAGGTAACACTCCGGAACGAAAGGAATTTCCGACTTGCGGTACGGTCTTTATTGGTATCTGGCTTCTTTTATTTGCCGTTCTTTCTGTAATTGGCTTTTATGTAGCTTTTTTTACCGGATCACTAAAAATATCGTCTCTTGTTAATCTTTGGAGCTATCCTGAATTCAAGGAATCGCTGATTACGATGTTTGCATCTGGTGTAGGAAGCAGTATTACCTCAATCTTAGCCTATCTAAAACACGCAAGTGAAAGTAAAGACTTTGATAGGGCATATATTCCATGGTACGTTGCACGCCCGGTTATGGGGATGTTATTGGGCTTAGTCTTCTATTTTACACTCAAGGGGGGGCTTTTTGTACTGACGTTACAGAATTCAGCGTCCCAACCAGACGAAATAATTAATCTGTGGTCGCTTTCTGCTGCCGGCGCATTAGTCGGCTTGTTTAGCAAAAATGCGATTGAAAAGCTTCGCGAGTTATTCAATATTTTGTTTAAGACTCGAGATGATATGAAGAACGAATTATTAAAGCGTCTCCCCAAAGAATTAAAAGATAAAGTGGAACCTTATTTAGAAGGAGCAGATACGAAGAAAGAAGGCCATCCAAGTTAGCAAAAAGTGCAAATCAAGATTGGAAAGTAAGATAGGGTGCGATGATTCGCACCAATCTTGCTTCTCAGCTGTCTTTTGTTGTGTATTGTTGTATTAGATGCACATAGGAAAAAGGAGAAACAGTATGAATGTCACTATTGTCCGAGATTTCTTCTTGTGGTGCACGATTATTAACGGGGCATTGCTGATTTTCTCGTCCTTGCTCTGTGCCTTCGCCGGTGATTGGATCTACCAAGTGCACAGCAGATGGTTCCCGCTGTCCAGAGAAGCGTTCAACACGGTAATCTACTCGTTTATTGGGTTGTACAAGATTTTTTTTATAGTGTTAAATCTCGTCCCCTACCTTGCCCTCGTAATCGTAGGGTAAGTAGGGTACGATAAATCGCACCAATATTCTATTTGTATTTCATAGCAGCAGGGCGGTATAATTCCGAGCAACAACAAAGCGGGTTTTTCTCTGCGTAGAATCATAGAGGCGTAGCACGAGTTTCAACTTAGGGCGAAGCCGGAAGTGTTGTATATTATTATGTTGGGAATTAACATCAATGGGACGTAATCTGGTAGATCCAAACTTCAAAGAGATGTCAGATGATGAGTTGATAAATATCAAGTACACTCTCTCTCATACAGCTGAAAACTATAATAAAGCTTCATACGAGCTTGATAGACGAAGTAATCTTGAAGATAAAAAACGTGACAAAATCCAGCAATCAATTAAAAAATTGACCATCTTGATTTTAATCTTTACGATTATCCTTATTATAATCGGTGTTTTACAGTTGTTTAGAACGGGCTGAAGCGTGTTGTAGATTTTATGTTTGTTCTCAAGGAGATTGATTTATGAAAGGATTATCGTAATTAATAGGGGACGTTTACCAATTATTTTACCGACCTGCGAAGACTGGAAGCTATGCTACGTAGCACGGGAAGGTGGACAACATTTTTTTCTGTCCACCTTGTCCATGTTCTCCTGATGGGAAAGGCCGATGACTAAAATTTTGGCATTTTAGGTAAATTCAATTGTTTCAAAGAAGCATTTATCTTCTTTGCGTATTCATCTTCTTGTTTACTTCTCAGTTTCCAATACCATACGTTATTGCCCTCTTCATCACTATCTTTATATGATATAATCCCAAGCTCTTTTTTGGCGCGTTTTATTGTCCTTTCACTGTACGCTTCTATTTTTGCCTGTTTGAAGATTTCCTTTGCAGAAATGGACGAAACGCTTTCAAAAATCTCCTCAAGGAATTCAATCGCAAGCTGCAATTCACTTTCCTCCCGCCGACCTTTACCTGTGGCAGAGCTATTTGCAAAGACATCGTCGGCGGTGATATTGACCGGCTGGAAAGGGATAAAATTTTTTTCAAATTTCGGATTTTTGTTTCAAACTACCGGCGTATTTTGGTTGATTCCGTGAGATATTTCGGTAAATCAAGATAGCCTTATCTCACGGGTCGAGATTGAAGAAAAAGGGTAGTTTAGCTGGCACAATATACGGTCAAACGCTACTTTTTAGACTAAATAAGTGTTTTTTTTACAATACAATGGGCGGGTGAAGCGTCTTACATCAAGGTATATTGAAGCAGTTTTGTGCTTTATTTTTGTAAACTTTTATTATATAATGAAATATGAGCGTGTTGAATAGTTCTTACACCGGAGGGACATACTGGAGAAGAGGTTTATGTTTTACAAGTTTAGACGAGTGAAATTGTTGTTTTTGGGGTTGTTTGCAGTTTTTTTTATCAGTGGATGCAGCAGGAAGCACTTTAAGGAGGATGCCGATAAGGAAGTATATGGGATTATAAATAGCAAATGGCAGGACGACTTTGGCCAAAAAGCCAATTATAGAATAAGTGATGTAAAGCCTTCGCCGAGCGACATTAAGGTTGAGGATGTTTTACCGAAAACCCGAGTTTTGTCTCTTGCCCAGGCGGTTGCCCTGGCTACTGCTCAAAGCCGGGAATATCAGACACAAAAAGAATCACTTTATAGATCGGCACTTAGTTTGACCGGAACACGTTATCAGTATGCCTTAAAGTGGTTTGGAACCATAGACAGTACTTATACGGACAATAAGAGTACCGGGGTTGATGATGTGGATCTTAATATATCGGGAGGTGCGAGTAAACAGCAGCTACTCCTTGATGGGGTGC
>CAZVUF010000016.1:0-19974 GCA_964629355.1 uncultured Pirellulales bacterium
GTTGTGATTAGGCCGCAGGCGATGACTGCTCCGAGAGAAAGCAGTGCAACCTTTAAATATCGCATTTGTTTGTTCCTCCCTTTAAAATATAACCCAAAAAGTCTATATAGCAAAAAATAAGGTGGCATTTATTTATTAGGGACAGGTCGGAGCGCAAAATCTGAAGACGATGGAGACTGCATACAGTAAGATTTGACCTCAAAAGGCAAAAAATAACCAGAAACATTAGTTTCCAGAATCTTCCAATTCAGCGTAAAATGTACATGAATTAGTAATTTCAAAAATATCCGCGGATACCACTCTGCGAAGTAGTGCTTCTTCGCTACGTAGCACGAGTTTTAACTTATGGCGAAGCCGGAAATGTTGGATAATATTATGTTAGCTTATAAACATCTAATGGAGCTTTAATAATGGTTACATCACAATCAACTTTACCAAAACCCTTTATTTTTGTCTTGATGCCTTTCGATCCGAAATTTGATGATATTTATAAGTTTGGAATAAAGGGAGCCGCCGAAGACGTTGGAGCCTACGCAGAAAGGCTTGATGAACAACTCTTTATTGAAGGAATGCTAGATCGTATATTTAATCAAATAAACAAATCTGATGTTTTAATTGCAGACATGACTAGTCGTAATCCTAACGTTTTCTATGAGGTTGGTTATGCTCATGCTCTTGGAAAAATTGTTTTACTTCTAACACAAAATAAAGAAGATATACCATTCGATTTAAAGCATAGAAAGCACATTGTTTATGGTGGCAGCATAGACAAACTTCGCGGCGAACTAGCGGAGAGCCTAAGGTGGGCAATTAATGAATCAAAAAGTCAAGGAAAGAATAAAATTTCTGAATGCATCTCTTTACAAATAGCTGGAATCGATATTCCTATAACAGGTACTTCAAATGATATTCCCATTGTCGATATTAAAGCTCAAAATAAATTTTTAACTCTTCCTATACAAATTAGAAATGACGCTTACGACGAAATTTCAAGTATTACACACATATATTTATTTACTGATGTTTCGGCTGGTCTCGTTCCTTACAAATATGAAAAGAAACCATACGATTTCTCTTTTTTTTCTGTTTCTAACCAACAGGATATAAATTATCAAAACGTCCCTGTAATTATAAAATCAATTGTTTCGGCTGCTGTTGATTCAACCGATGGTCTTACCAAGCAATTCCGTCTACCCCAAAAATTCTCATCTTTGCCACCTGGTGCCGTTGAAGAATCTTATATCGATCTTTTTTTTATAGGAAATAGCAGTCTTTCAGAATGCAATTATCGTTTAAGATTGCATAATAGAGCTCAATTTCACGATTATTCATTCAAAATCAAGGCTGAGATTCAAGAACCTCAAAATGTTGAATCTACTACAAAGCAAAGTGAGACCAAATAAAAAAGTATATGAACAATACGTTAAAAAAAAATTACTGAATAAAGCTGAACTGATTATTTCAACATTAACATCTTTTGTTTGGTCGCCCAAGGCGGATAAATCCGCCACACGGATTGGCGGATGAATTTTTAATCAGTCTGGTGTTTAGAACGGGCTGAAGCGTGTTGTAGATTATTATGTTGGAATAAAAAATGCAGTTATCGTAGTAGGGCGGGGCTTGCCCCGCCGAAATAATCTGCCATAATACGAATTGTTAGGTCTATGCCGAATTACATACGAGCGAAATTCGAGGGCGATTATTATTTCTTTACGGTAGTGACATACCGACGCAAGCGAATTTTCGGAAAGGACCCATCGAGACAACTGCTCAGACAAGCCGTTACCAAAACACAACCAAGACACCCTTTCGAAATAATTGCTTTTTGTCTTTTGCCTGACCATCTGCATTGCATCTGGAAACTGCCGGAAAACGATGCTGATTTTTCCACAAGATGGTCATCCATCAAAGGACTTTTCAGCCATAGTTTCCTTCAAGCGAACAGACAACGATATAAGCAATCTTCTCGTGCGGATACAGGAGAGGTTTGCATCTGGCAGAAAAGATTCTGGGAACATCATATACGAGACGAAAGGGATTTGCACAGGCACATCAATTATATCCATTACAATCCGGTAAAACACTGCCTGGTCAAATCCGCCGAAGACTGGCCCTGGTCAACGTACAACAGATTTGTAAAGGAAGGATATTATGGCAGGGTGAATGGTTTTAAGGAAATTGCAGATCTGACTGCAAGTGATTTTGGTGAATAGAATCTGGCGGGGCAAGCCCCGCCCTACGCGACGTTGATTCTCTGACAAACTGATTCCTAGACTTCGGAGGACGGGTAATAAATTCTAAGAGTGCCAAGTTGTAAGTATGTCATATAATTGTTGGTACTCTTGCACCCTTATATTTTTGGCTTAAAAATCAATATTACCGTTATTACCTTATACATATAATATAAGTATAAATAATAATATTATACTTATTCATAGGAGTGCAAGGATGCAGCATAGCAAGGTGTAACAAAATTAGTTGCAATCTTAGATTGTTATCTCAAAAAACTATTTTTGGTAATTTAGGCATTGTAAATTTCCGTCATGGCTTCAGGCTTCGTTTAAACTACGCTCTGGCACGGCGTAATCCCGATGAATCGGGAAAGCCGGTTGCCTTGTCGAGACGGACCGACCTACTCAAACTGGATGTCGGTCAGGATAAATTCAACATTGCTAAAACCGTTGTAGTTATTTATCTGGGCCTGATATGCAACGTTGAAGAAATCATGCTCAAGGAACTTCTTTTCCAATTTTCCCATCCCAAAGCCGATACAGCGGATTGAGTTCTTATTGTCTGTTATCGCAAGCTGCAGATGGTCGTTTCTCACGCCGACTCTTCTGGGCGGACCGGCCAGACGTACGCCCTCGGTGGCGAAGACCGGCGGAGGATTGCCCTGGCCGAAGGGACCAAGCATTCTCAACTGGCCGACCACATCTTTGCTAAATTCGCCTAACACAGCCAGAGCATCGATGTAGAGTTTGGCGACTGTATCATCCTCGTTTAGATTTTGCTTTGCGTAAGCCTCGAAATCTGCTGCAAAGAGGTCTATTTTTTCGGGCTGGATAGTTATACCTGCTGCCATCTTATGGCCGCCAAAGTTTATTAAGTGATGTCCACAGGCCCTGATCGCGCTGAGCAGACAAAAGCCCGGAATCGACCGACCTGAGCCTTGAGCCGGTTCTGTTTCGTCGGGGGCATTAATTATGATAGTCGGTCGATAGAAAGTCTCAGCTATTCTCGAAGCTACAATCCCTAACACACCGGCATGCCAATTAACACCAGCAAGCACAATGCTTTTTTGGTCAGGATGGTTAAGGCTGTTTTCCACTATCATTTCACAGGCCTGCTCGAATATCTTTCTCTCGCATCGCTGTCGCTGATTATTTTGCTCTTTTAGGTATTCAGCTATCTGTATAGAGCGATTCAAGCTGCTGCTTGTCAGAAGCTCTACTGCTAATCGTGCATGTCCCATTCTTCCTGCTGCGTTGAGCATTGGTGCAAGTTTGAAACCAATGTCAAAGCTGTCGAGGCCTTGGCCTGTCAGTCCGGCGGTTTCAATCAAGGCCTGGATGCCGGGCAGTGTGCTCTCAGGCAGGGCTTTAAGTCCGAAGCTCGTCAGAATTCTGTTCTCACCTCGCAGGTCCATAACGTCGGCGACTGTTCCCAACGCTGCAAGACCTGTCGCATTGAGCATGAATTCTCGCAGTGTCGGTTCAAGCTTAGGACCAGAGCTGAACTGATTGGCAATAGCCCACGCCAATTTGAATGCGACCATTGAGCCGGAAGAATCCTGATTAGGGTAAGATTCATCCAGAGCCGGATGTACAATCGCGACGGCTTTGGGAAGCTCCGCCTCGGGCTGGTGATGGTCGGTTATTATCAGGTCAAGGCATAATTGCTCGGCCAGTTCGGTGGAGTCAAACGCAGCGATGCCGCAGTCGATAGTCACTATGATTTTGCTGCCCTGTTTCGCCAGCGACCGAATAGCTTCGGTGTTTAATCCGTAACCTTCATCAATGCGGTGTGGAATATAATAGTCAACATTGGCACCCAGCAGTGTTAGAACCTGCAGGAGAATTGAGACGCCTGTAATACCGTCCACATCATAGTCGCCATAGAGGGTGATTTTTTCTCTGGTTTCGATAGCTTGTTTTAAACGGTGAACCGCTGCTTGAACTCCCGGCATCTGCTCCGGACCGACAAGCTCGGTCAGTTTCGGACATAGAAAGAGGCCACCGGCTCGCGTATTGTTTATTGAGCGATTGATTAGGACCTGCGCTAAAAGAGGTGAAACCTTTAGAGATTTGGCAAGCTGTACAGAGCGGTCGTCGGGCGGATGAATAATCCATTTTTTATGTCGCGTCCGTGCAGAGAGCAGTCTCATTTTCGTGTTTATGCTTATCCGTAAATAAAAATTTTCCGATTCCGCCGGCTTTTTGGCGGACTAAATATTTTGGTTTTGCACCTTACAATTATATATAAGAGAAGAACTGCTATTTGCAAGTATTTTTTGGGTTATATCCATATAATGGTTTTATATCTTGTTTTCGGAAGACAAAAATCGGAGGTTTTGTTCTCTTTTGTCTGTCCTCTGGATTCTATCGTAAAGCAGGCACCGAACACTAATTAAAACAAGTCCCGTTGGAAATTCTTTGGGTTCTGCAGCGTATCGGAGATAAAACCGGAATTTCTAATGGGACAAGGTTTGACAGGTTGGCCGGCTGGTATGTAAAATGCCACATAAAATTAGTTTTTAACGATGGTTCGCGGCCGACGGGTCCAGCCATGAATCACGAAATATAATGGAGCGAAATAACCATGGCAGTTGAGCAAAGAACCCGGACAGTTGAATTAGCGGGGAAGGTTGAGGCTAAGTCCAGGGCTACGGGAAAGCTCTCCGTCGATCGCAGGATGCCCGAATCGCTGGCTGCTGAGGCGGCGGTACTTGGCTCGATGATTGTCAATCCGGTCTGTATCGGTCAGGTAGTCGAGCAAATAGACCGCAATGCTTTTTACCGGGTCGAGCACCAGCTTGTTTTCGACGCGATTATTGCTCTTTACGAGAAACATAGGTCTGAAGCTATCGATGCAGTGTTGCTCCGCGATGAGCTTGAAAAACGCAAGCAGCTCGAGGATATCGGTGGAGTAGAGTATCTTGGCAAAATTATGGAAACTGTGCCTTCCGCCGCTAATGTCATGTATTATACAGGCATTATCAAAGACAAGATGCTTCTGCGTGAGACCATCGCTGTCGCCAGTGAAATTTTAGATGATGCGTTTGATGAAAGCGGCGAAACGGACGAAAAACTTGACGATGCAGAACGCAAGATTTTTGCCATCACAGATAAAAAAATAAGCGGCTCTTCTGTCCCAATAAAAGATTTGATAAGCCGCGTTTATGAGCTTATCGAAAAGCGTGGGGGAAGCCACGTTACAGGTTTGGCGACCGGTTATTACGAGTTGGATGAAAAAACCTGCGGCCTGCAAAATGGTGAAATGATAGTCATTGCCGGTCGGCCGAGCATGGGCAAGACCAGCTTGGCATTGAATATGGCTGAGCATATCGGTCTGGTAGAAAACATCCCCGTTGCAATATTTTCATTGGAGACGAGCAGACAGCAATTGGCCGAACGCTTTTTGTACAGCGCCAGCGAAATTGATGCCCAAAAGGTAAGAAAGGGAATGCTAAGTACTGAGGATTACCAGAAACTGGTCGAGGCGTGTGGAGAGTTATCCGGAGCACAGATTTATATCGATGACTCAGCAGGATTAACTCCGTTGGAACTCCGCGCCAAGGCAAGGAGACTAAAAAGCCTATATAATATACGATGCGTTATGGTGGATTATCTACAGTTGATGCACTTAGGTTCTGGTAAAGTTGAATCGCGCCAGCAGGAAATAGCTGTCATTTCGAGATATATTAAAGCATTGGCCAGAGAGTTGGATATTCCCGTTGTGGTTCTCAGCCAGTTGAATAGATCTCCTGAGGGCAGAGAAGGCCATCGGCCCCGGATGAGCGACCTGCGCGAAAGCGGCAGTATTGAGCAGGATGCCGACGTGGTGATGCTGCTGCACCGCGAGGATTATTATCATCGTGACGACACAGCAGACTGGGAACCAACCAACAAAGCAGAACTAATAATTGCCAAGCAGCGTAACGGCCCAACCGGCAGTGTCGAACTAATATTTAGGGACAGGATTACGAGGTTCGAGAATGTTTCACAACTGGACCACCAGCCCGTTCTCCATAGTACTACGAAGGATGAAGCAGTACCGTTTTAATCCTCGCCGTAAGCAGATTATTGTGCAGCTTGAATTAGCTCAATAAAATTGTGGTCCAAATTCGAACAATAGTTTAATAACAGGATGTGTAATGCAGGATGCAATTCTATTTATTATCATATCGATCGCACTGCTAATCTCAGGTTGTTCGTCTATGAATACTGTTGAGTCCTCATCTTACAATGATTTGCAAAATGGAGGTCTCTCAGCCCGGAATAAAGAGAAAGATAATTCCACATCTGACAGGTCATCACAGACTGGAAGGGATAATCTCAAGTTTGTAGGTAACCGCGCGTTTAAAGATAAGGTTCTGCGCCAAAGGATAGGACCAGTGGCAGGTGATTATCTTGACCCTATCTTGGTTGAGATGGGTAGAAAAACTATAGTTGATGTCTATCGAAAGATTGGTTTCGCCTTTGTCAATGTGACATGGAATGGAGAGGAATTTTCAAAAGGCAACGTAGTTTATGAGATTGAAGAAGGCCCGAGGGTTAAGATTGCATCGGTGAAGTTTAGCGGCAATGAAAATATAAAGACCAGGTCGCTTAAGAAAGTGATAAAAACAAAGAAAAAGAAATGGTTTTATTGGTCGTTCTACTACAATGAAGAGATGGTGGCTGAGGATATAGAAAAGCTGGAAAATCTCTATTATGACAGGGGCTTTCTCGATTACAGCATATCGGCAAAGAAAGCATTTACCGAGGATAAAAGCAAGGCCCGGATCACTTTTATAATTGATGAGGGGCCTATCTATCGTATTGAAGATATTTTTCTTACAGGTAATGAGACCTTCGACGAGCAAACGTTGCGCGCGAGGATGCAATTACAACCGCGTCAAGTCTATCTTAAGCGAAAGGCTGAATCAGACGCCAAGAGCCTTGCCAAGCTCTACCGTGAGTACGGCTTTATCGATGCTGGGGTTATGCAGTGGCCCAGGTTTATTCCTGATGTTAATATGGTCAATGTCGAATTTGAAATCACCGAAGGTAGGCAGTTCCAAATCGGCCGAATTGATATAGTAACTGGCGGCGAATTGACGCAGGATAGGGCTTTGGGGCAAATCAGTATAGGTGGCAATGAATTTACGCAGGATAAATCTGTCCGCAGAGTGTTGGATGAGTACGGCTTTACGCCGGGCCAGTTGTACAACGCAGATATTGCGCCTAAGCAGGGTAGCGGAAAGCTGGAAGAATATGTGCAGAGGAAGGTGATTGCCGAGCAGGTTATTATCAGGCCGCAGGGTCAGCCGTATGAATCTCCGGATGATCCGAACCTTCTGGGCCAGGATGTAATAGTCGGTGTAGAAGAGGGCAAGACAGGAATTTTACAACCTGGAATTGGTATCAGCAGCGACAGTGGTATCATTGGCAGTTTGGTTTTTGACCAGCGCAATTTTGATGTTAACGATTGGCCTGAAAGCTTCGGAGAATTTATCACTATGAACGCCTTCAAAGGTGGGGGGCAGAGGATGAGGATTTCGCTATCACCGGGAACGGAAGTCAGCGTGTATTCGTTCGATTTCACCGACCCGTACTGGCGGGATAAACCTACAACATTTGACCTGCTTGGCTCAAAATACGAGAGATTCAGGGAAAGCTACGATGAGGGCAGGCTGAGAAGTGTTGTTGGGTTCGAACAGCGACGCAAAGAGTACTGGCGAAGGAGTCTATCTTTTAGAGCAGAAAACGTTAATGTTGGTGATATCGATTTAGATGCCCCCAAAGAGATCAGGGATGTAAAGGGTGACAACATCCTTTTCGGAATTAAGTTTGGTATCGGAAGAGACATGACCGACAATGAATTTAGGCCGACCAAGGGCCATACCTTTAATATTGATTACGAGCAAGTAGCCGGTGACCATATGTTTGGGATACCGGGCGGAACATACGTATGGTATAAGACGCTTTATGAGGACCTGCTTGAGCGAAAAACTGTTTTGGCTACCAAGTTACACGCTGCAACCGCTTTGGGTGATACGCCGCCTTTTGAAAAGTTTTACGCCGGTGGTTCATACAGTATCAGAGGCTTCGAGTATCGCGGGGTAAGCACAAGAGGTTTACAAACCAACGTACCTAATCCCGGGCGGAAAGACCCTATAGGCAGTGATTGGATATTTTTGGCCAGTTCTGAGGTAACAGTACCTTTAATAGGTAACAATATTGCAGCGTTATTTTTCATAGACAGCGGCGCAATTGATACAGGGCCATATCGTGCTGCCGTGGGCGCAGGAATACAAATAATGATACCATGGTTTGGGGAAGTGCCGATGAGATTTGAGTTGGCCACTCCGATTATGAAAGACAACGATGACGATACACAGGTCTTTAGCTTCTCTATAGGAGGACGATTGTTTTAAAAACCCCCGATAAACTGGGGGCTGAATAAAAAAATACTTACTTCCCCAATTTCTCGTGCTTCGCAGCGAAACTCAGCTTTGTAGAGTGGCAGGCGAGGGACTCTTGCAATTCAACGGCCAATAAATTGAAAGGTGTGATTATGAAGATTAGGACGATTATCATTTTGGGTTGTTTTATAGGTGTAATTTTTTTATCTGTAGGGTATGAGCATAGCCGAGCCGGGCAAAAAGTTGATACGACTGGTCCGAAGATTGGAGTTATCAGCGTTCGAAAAGTATTGCGTAACTGCAAGAGAAGCGCAAAATATAAGGTCGAAGTTTTAGCCGATCAGGGCAGAAAAAACGCAGAGCTGGAAAAGCTTTCCAAGGAGATAGAAGCACAGGAAGCCGGGCTCAAAGTATTAAAACCCGGCAGCGCTGACTATATAGCTCAGCTCAAAGAGTTGATAGACAAACGTTATAACTTGGAAGCTCAGCAGGATTTCAATAAACAGCAAAACGCATTAAAGTACCATCGATGGACCGAAGACCTTTATAAGGGAATCCTGCAAGTAACCAAAGATTTGGCTGGGCAAAAAGGCTTGGATTTGGTGTTTGGCAACGATGAACCTGAATTTCCTGTGGCAAGTGCCGAGGAACTTTGGATGACTATTAGTACTCATAAGATGCTATATAGTGCTGGTTGTTTGGATTTAACCAATGAGGTAATAGCTCGGTTGGATGCAATGGAAAGCGCAAATCCCTGATGGAAATATGGCAAAACAGTAAGAGGCAGGCGATTGCAGTATGAAATTGACGGTTGAACAATTGGCTGAACGTCTCGGTGCTGAGTTGATCAGCCCGTCTGGGGTATGTGACAGAGCCGATATACAGATAAGCTCTGTCGCTGCGGTGGAAGCAGCTTGCGAAAGTGACGTTACTTTTATTACCGATGATCGGCATGTGACTGCACTTAAAAAGTCCGTAGCAGGGGCGGCTATTGTAGGCAAAGGTTTTGATGGTGTAACAATACCACAATTGCTCGTTAAAAATGTTAATGCAGCACTGATAACAGCCTTGAATATTTTTGCGCCCAAGCTGAAGACGGTGGCTTGCGGAATTGATCCAACCGTTAAGATAGGGCAGAACGTCCAGATAGCTAAAGGAGTCGCTATTGGTGCAAATGTTGTAATAGACGACGGCGTGGAAATCGGGCAGAACAGTGTAATCGGCAGCGGATGCAAGATAGGCGAAAATTCAAAAATTGGAGAAAATTGTCGTTTTGATAGCAACGTTGTTGTTTATCATAACTGCCGGTTAGGCAATAACGTTATCATCCAGGCAAACAGCACAATTGGTTCAGTGGGTTTTGGGTATTCGTTTATTGATGGTGCTCATAAGCTTATTCCACACAATGGCGGCGTAGTGATTGAAGACTTTGTTGAGATAGGAGCCAATTGCTGCGTTGACAGGGCGAAGTTTGGAAATACTATAATTGGAGCCGGCACAAAGATAGATAACCTTGTGCAAATCGCTCATAATGTGGCGATTGGCAAATGTTGCCTAATAGCAGCACAGGTCGGTATTTCCGGCAGCTGCAAGCTGGGCGATGGCGTTGTATTGGCCGGGCAGGTTGGGCTGGTGGATAATATAGAGATAGGGGAGGGCACTATGATTGGCGCTCAGGCTGGCGTTATGAGCGGTAGCGCAGCCGGCGCAAAATTGCTTGGTTCACCGGCAATGAACATCAGAGATGCGATGAAGATATTTGGTTTGATGAAGCGCTTGCCGGAGATGGCTAAGTCGCTCAAGGAACTACGTAAGAGGATAGAAGGACTTGAAGCTGCAAAAGACCATAAAAGCTGATGCCAGAATTACCGGTAAAGGTTTGTTTAGTGGAACGGAGGCGAAGGTTGTTTTTCGTCCTGCTACCGCAGATACCGGGGTGGTTTTCGTACGGACGGATGTTACGGAGGCGGTACGGATATCTGCTATTGCGCCGAATATTGCTGAGCGGAGCCGCCGCACGGCCATAAAGAAAGGTTCTGTCAGCATAGAGACAGTGGAGCATTGTTTGGCTACTGTCAATGCGCTGGAGATAGACAATGTGATTATAGAGGTTGACGGCTCGGAATTGCCGGCGCCGGATTGTAGCTGTTCTGAGTATTGTAAAGCTCTTAAGCGCGCGGGAACAGTTGAGCAGCAGATAAGTCGTAAGGAGTTTGTGATTAATGAGCCTATTAGCATCACCGCCGGTGATGCCTCCATATATGCTCTGCCCTATGCAGATGACGGACTGAGTATCACATACGATCTGGATTATGGAGGTCACACCGGCATTGGCAGACAGATTTACAGTTGTCGTGTAACGGCGGATAGCTTCGAGAGGAACTTAGCGCCGGCGCGGACTTTTTTACTGGAAGCCGAGGCCAGGCAATTCCAGGCTCGCGGCATGGGAACACATATTAGTCCACGCGACCTTTTAGTTATCAACTCAGATGGCCCTATTAAGAACAGCTACAGATTTCCCAATGAGTGTGTCAGGCATAAGATAGTTGATTTGATTGGTGACCTGACATTGATTGGCCGAGCTATTAAGGGCAGAATTGTAGCCTATAAAAGCGGACATTCGCTGAACCAGCTATTGGCAAGACGATTGTATGATGCAGCTCAGCAGGCCGAACGCATCCAGAAGTTTGGGACTGATGCAGTTCTGGATATCCGCAGAATTCAAAAGATTCTGCCACATAGATACCCATTTTTATTGGTGGACAAAATTATCGAGGTCGAAGGAGACACACGAATCAAGGGCATTAAAAATGTAACCTTTAATGAACAGTTTTTCCAGGGACATTTTCCAGGTACGCCCATTATGCCGGGTGTGCTTATCGTAGAGGCAATGGCACAGGTCTCAGGGTTGTTATTTGCTCAGAGACTGGAACACACCGGAAGATTAGCGGTGTTGTTAAGCATGGATGGTGTAAAGCTGCGAAAATCTGTTGTCCCTGGTGATCAGATCATCCTCACCGCTGAAACAGTTAAGCTTAGAAAAAGAACCGCTCATTGCCAGTGTAAGGCTGTAGTGGGTGAGACAGTGGTTGCCGAAGCGCAAATCAAATTTATGCTGGTTGATGATGAGAGAGTATAGAATGTGATTCGTGTTTTATGGCTTAGACTCAATAAGACAAAAGGCAGGAGACGAAGGTGGCTCAGGTACACCCCAAAGCGGTAGTTCATAAGGATGCTCAATTAGCAGATGGTGTTACAATTGGACCTAATTGTGTTGTTGAAGGGGGAGTATCGATTGGTGCAGGTACGGTGCTCGACGCCAATGTAGTAATTGGTGAGAATGTCAGGATTGGAAAAAACAACCACTTTTTTGCCAATTGTACAATTGGGTGCCGGCCACAAATACTGACTCTTAGCCGGGATGCAAAAATCGGTGGGATTGTGATAGGTGATAATAATATTATTCGCGAGCAGGTGACTATTCATCCGAGTATGTATCCCGGCAAAATGACAAAAATAGGAAATGATAATTTGATCATGATCGGTGCGCACATCGGACATGATTGCATACTTGAGGATAAGATTGTTATGAGCAACTACACACAGGTCAGCGGGCATTGTAAGATCGAAACCGGCGTTTGGCTTAGCGGTATGGTTCTGCTGCATCAGTTTGTTACTATCGGCAAGTGGTGCTACGCTGCAGGACTTGCCGGTATAAATAAAGATGTCCCCCCATTTCTTACTGTCAGTGGGCATTATCCGCCAAGGGTGCGGGGAGTTAACAAACGTGGTCTAAAGCGGGCCGGCCTGACCGAGGAGCAGCAACAGCAGGTAATGGATGCGTACAGGAAACTCTACCGCGAGGGAGGCGCATTACTGGAGAATGCAAAGGCACTGGCGCAGGAAGATGGACTTGATGAAAACGTTCGGGCTATGATTGATATGATACTAAATAGCAGTCAGCATCAGTTTGGACGATACCTTGAGACTTTCAGAGAGCACAGAACGGATGACAGACGGCAGACAGCAGAGGACAGGGAGCAAATGACAGGGGACGGATAACGAACACAGACTCTTACATTCTGTCTTTAAGAAAGATACCGGATATGAAAATACGAACAGCCGTTATCGGCGCGGGCAAAATGGGGACGATACATGCGAAGGTTTATGACCAGCTTTCTCAAAGCGAGTTGGTTGCCATAGTCGATATAGTCGCAGATAAAGCGCAGCGATTAGCCGGTCAATACAACTGTCTGGCTGCCACACGTTGCGAGGATATTTTAGATAAGGTTGATGCGGTGACGATTGCAGCTCCGACCGTTGAGCATTTGAAACTGGCGAAAATCTTTATCGAAAAAAAAATTCCAGTACTGATAGAAAAACCCTTGGCAGCCAATGTAAAACAGGGCAGGAAAATTGTCGAACTTGCCAAGAAGAATAATGTAGTTGTGGCGGTAGGACATTCTGAACGATGTAATCCTGTTGTTCAGGCGATCAAAAGGCTCGACATCGAGCCAAAGTTTATAGAAGCCAGCCGTGTTAGCCCATATCCCTTTCGCTCCACCGACATCGGAGTGGTGCTGGATGTGATGATTCACGACATCGATATTATTTTGTCTTTGGCGGCAAGCAAAATCAAAAAAGTCGATGCTGTTGGTGTCAGTGTTATCAACCAGGCGGAAGACATCTGTAATGCTAGGATTGTTTTTGAAAACGGTTGTATCGCGAACGTTACCGCTTCCAGGCTGGCTCTGAAAACCGAAAGAAAACTGAGGGTATTCAGCAGGCAGGCGTATTTAAGTGCCGATTTTATTAAAAAGGACGGCACTGTTATTAAGGCAGACCCGAATATAAATGTTCCGGAGTTAATAAAGCAGCATCAAACACGTGAGGATTTTGACCCGATGAGTGTGAACTGGCTGGATTTTCTGCACGTCGAACAGCTTGATGTAGATGATAAGGAGCCATTGCGTCTTGAGCAGGAGGCATTTTTGCGAGCTGTGAGCGACAGAACGCTTACGCCGGAAGTCAGTGCCGAAGAAGGCTTGGCGGCTTTGGAATGTGCCGAGAAGATTCTGGCCTCTGTAAAGAAACATAAATGGGACTGAACTTGTCGCTCGATGCTCGTGACTCGTACGTACACCAGATCAGGATTCACGCTTCAATCTTTAATTTGCTGACAAATTGATGAGCCAGACGTGTTGGCTCCGGTATGCGGTACTTTGTTGTCCAGGCGAGGGTGATTTCGATTGCATCTTTTAGCAGGCACTTATTACCCACCGAAACGAAAACCGGCTCTACATTAGTGCGTGTTCTAACTACTGCGCCGATAACATCATCTCTATCATTCAGTGGACTATAAGCTCCCTTTTCTGCTGCCGGTTCTTCGAAGCTGCCGGTGAGTCTGCTTTTTGCGCAGCCAATGGTCGGCTTATCGAAAAACAAACCTAAATGTGCTGCTATGCCGAATCGGCGGGGATGCGCAATACCCTGGCCGTCAATCATGAATACGTCCGGCTCATTCTTGAGCTTTTCTACGGCTGCGATACAAACTGGAGATTCGCGAAAAGAAAGCAGACCTGGAATGTAGGGGAAGGTAAGTTGTTGCGAGGCAGTTGCTGTTTCAATAAGCTCGAAATCAGGTTGTTCAAGGGGTGCCCAAAGGCCCGGCGTTACGTTAGGGATTGCCAAAACAATAGCAGTAGCGACAATTCTTTGCTTATCTGGACTTAAAGCACAATCCAAGCCGGCTATGGTCTTGGGCTTAGTTTTTAACTCAGTTTGTTGTACCTGCTGGGCGAGCTGTTTTTGCAAAACCACCGCCTGCGAATAAGATAAATTCCAATCATGTAACTTCTTTATTTGCATATTTTGTTCCTTGAAAAACATTTTATCTTCTTGTGCTGTTGTGTTACAATTCTTATTTTGGTTAATCTTGGTTTTACACTTATCTCTATCAGACTACCAGAACGACATGACTCAGAGGACAGAAAAAATCATTAGAATAACAGGAGCGGCGGAGCACAATCTCAAGAATGTCAACCTGAGCATTCCGCGCGATAAGTTAGTGGTAATTACCGGCATAAGCGGCTCCGGCAAAAGCTCCCTTGCTTTTGACACAATTTACGCCGAAGGGCGGAGAAAATATGTCGAATCGCTCAGCGCTTATGCTCGGCAGTTCCTCGAACAGATGCAAAAACCGGCAGTGGCCGACATTTCGGGCCTGCCGCCTACAATCGCAATTGAGCAGCGTAGCGCCAGCAGCAATCCACGCTCAACGGTAGCGACAACCACAGAGATTTACGACTATTTCAGACTTCTTTTTGCCAGGGTGGGTCAGCCGCACTGCTGGGTGTGCGGCAAGGAAATTACCAGCCAGCACTCATCGCAAATAGTAGATTCTATCCTTGCTCATCCGGAAGGTACAAAAATCCAGGTTTGTGCCCAATTAGTGCGTGGTAAAAAAGGCGAGCACAAAGAAATTTTTGCCGGCATACAACGTGAGGGCTTTGTTCGTGTGCGTGTTGACGGGGCCATCTATGATGTACGCAATGTTCCGTCTTTGGACAAGAATAAAAAGCATAATATCGCAGCAGTTGTTGATAGATTGATAATCAAGGACGAGATTCGCACCCGATTGGCTGATTCGGTAGAGACAGCACTGAAATTGGCTGATGGGGTGATTTTAGTGCTGACGGCTGCGCCGGATCAAGGCACATCTGAGCAGAAGGGCGCAGGTGCGACAGATTTACAATGGCAGGAGATTATATACAGTGAAAAGTTTGCTTGTCCTAAGCATCCAGAGGCATGTCTTGAAGAGCTGTCGCCTCGGCTGTTTAGTTTTAACAGCCCGTACGGTGCATGTAAAAGCTGCGATGGCCTGGGCAGGATTTTGGAGTTTGATCCCGACCTGATTGTACCGGACAAAAGTGTCTCGTTGGAACACGGGGCAGTCGAGGCTTGGCGCAAGGGCGGCAAAAGAATGAATATTTTCTACAATCGGCTTGTAAAGAGATTCTGTGCCAGGCTCAGTATAAGTAAGACAATACCTTTTGAGCAGATACCGGCTGAAGCGAAAAAAATTCTTCTTTACGGTACAAGTTACGCTGATGAGCGAGAGCATGGCCTGTCTTTTGAAGGCGTCATTCCAAACCTGCAAAGGCGATGGGAAAATACTACCAGCGAATACGTTAAGACCAGACTGCACGGTTATCTTTCGGAACAGCCCTGCAGAAGCTGCGATGGCGCACGCCTCCGGCCCGAAGCAGTGGCGGTAACTTTAGGAGGTCAAAACATACATCAATTGGCCAGGCTCACCATCGAAAAGGCACAGGTGTTTTTCAATAACTTGAAATTGGACAAAGAACGAGCTATTATTGCGGCGCAGGTTTTAAAGGAAATAAAAGCACGGCTGAAATTCATGGTTGATGTTGGGCTGGAATATTTAACGCTGGACCGGAGGAGCAGCACCCTTTCCGGCGGTGAAGCCCAGCGAATCCGATTAGCGACACAGGTCGGCAGCGGCTTGGTGGGAGTCTGTTATGTGCTTGACGAGCCGACGATAGGTCTGCATAAGCGTGATAACGACCGATTACTGGGGATATTAAGACAGTTAGTAAGGCTTGGCAACACGGTTATTGTGGTGGAGCATGATGAAGATATTATTAAAAATGCAGACCATATTATTGACATCGGACCCGCAGCCGGAGCTCATGGAGGAGAAGTTGTCGTGCAGGGTGACTTGGCAGCTATAGCTAAGTGCGACAGGTCTCTGACCGGCCAGTACATAACAGGCAAAAAGAATATACCCACTCCCTTGAGCAGAAGAAAATACAATATGAGAAAGTGTATAGAAGTAAAAGGTGCCTGTGAGAATAATCTTAAAAATATAGATGTGAAATTTCCATTGGGTGCGTTTATCTGTGTCACAGGTGTCTCAGGCTCCGGCAAGAGCACACTTGTCAGCCAAATTCTGCTGCGGGCGCTGCGACGCCGACTCTATACGTCCCGTGAAAAGCCAGGTAAGCATCAGAACGTTCTCGGCACTTCACAAATTGATAAGGTTATTGAAATAGATCAATCACCCATCGGCAAAACCCCCAGGAGCAATCCGGCTACGTATGTAGGTGTCTTCGATGAGATAAGAAAACTGTTTGCATTAACCCGCGAAGCCAAGATTCGCGGCTATAAACCAGGCAGATTCAGCTTCAATGTCAAAGGCGGACGCTGTGAAGCCTGCAGAGGTTTTGGAACAAAGAAAATTGAGATGCACTTTTTGCCGGATGTTTATGTCACCTGCCAGGCCTGCAAAGGCAGCAGATACAATCCGGAGACTTTGCAGGTCACCTACAAAGGCAAAAATATCGCCGATGTGCTCAATATGAGGATCAAAGAAGCGCTTGGTTTTTTTACGAATTTCCCCACGATTGTCAGGCTGCTTAAGACACTCAACGAAGTTGGGCTGGGCTACATGCAGTTGGGCCAGCCCTCAACGACACTTTCCGGTGGAGAAGCACAAAGGGTAAAGCTTTCTGCAGAATTGGGAAAGGCTGCCACAGGCCGTACTTTTTACTTGCTTGATGAACCGACCACGGGGTTGCATTTTGCCGATACGGAAGGTTTGCTATCGGTTTTGTCCCGGCTTTGCGATATGGGTAATACCGTTGTGGTAATCGAACACAACCTTGATGTTATCAAAATGGCCGATTATGTTATAGACCTTGGCCCTGGAGGTGGTGACGCCGGCGGCAGAATCGTAGCCCAGGGGCCGCCAGAGGAAATTATCAAAAACAAAAATAGTTTTACCGGTAAATACTTAGTTAAGAAACTTCGAGCAGATACAATCACCATAGATTTGCAGACACCTGTAAAGAGAACCAGGCGAAAACGTGCGGCAGGTTAATATAATAACCGTGTAAAGACCCCCCCAATAAACCTGTTCTGAGCAGGGTCGAAGGATTGGTGGGCTAAATATTTAGCCCCGCGATTTATCGCGGCCGAACGAATTTTTGGAAGAGGAAAATGTGGGAATTTCAGTTAAGCTCGATTGATGATTTGAGGCGGCTAAGTAAGCAGCTTAATGTTTCTGTTGAGGCTGTAGAGGATGTTTCGATTTTAACAGAGCCTGTGCAGGCAGGTTGCTTAACGATACCGAATTCACTGGCGATTCATCCCATGGAGGGTTGCGACGGCGATTCGCAGGGTCGTCCTGGACAATTGACACTGCGGAGGTATAAGAGATTTGCCGCAGGCGGCGCAGGTTTGCTCTGGGCTGAGGCGACAGCGGTTGTCCCTGAAGGTAGAGCCAATCCGAGACAGCTGTGGATTAATGAAAAAAATAAGGACAGCTTTGCTGCAATGGTTAAGATGATACGCCAAACAGCAACCGAGAGCATGGGGCCGAGCCATAAGCCGGTAGTAGTGTTGCAGTTGACTCATTCAGGCAGATACAGCAAGCCCGAAGGAATTGCATATCCAATGATTCCTCAGCGCGACCCATACCGCGACCCTCTTGTCCCGCAGAATCCGCCTAATCTTAATGGAAAGAGCAAGATACCAGACGATTGGCCCCTCGTAACAGATGAATACCTTGATGAGCTTCAGCAGTCATATGTTGAGGCGGCCAGAATCGCATTTGAAGTCGGTTTCGATGCTGTGGATGTAAAATCATGTCACGGATATCTCATAAATGAGCTTCTGGCCTGCCGTGACAGAAAAGGAAAATACGGCGGTCCATTTGAGAACCGGACAAGATTTTTATTAGAGGTTGTTGATAAAATTCATAAAGAGCTTGGTGAAGATAAACCGATAGTCACGAGGCTTGGCATTTATGATGCCATTCCATATCCATTCGGCTGGGCTGTTGACAAAAATGATTATACTAAGCCGGATTTGACTGAGCCCAAAAAACTGATCGCCCTTTTACAAAAACGGGGCGTCAAGCTCTTCAACATCACAATTGCAAATCCGTATTACAATCCGCATATCGGCAGGCCTTTTAATGAGCCGATAATCGGTGGATATGAAGAACCGGAGCATCCTCTTGTTGGTGTGGCCAGGCTTATCAAGCTGACAGGTGAAATACAAAAAGAATTTCCAGACATGGCCTTTGTCGGTACCGGCTATAGCTGGCTCAGGACATTGTTTGCCAACGTGGCAGCAGCAAATAAGACCAACGGCATGGTTACTTTAGCCGGCGGCGGGCGAATGTCTTTAGCATATCCGGATTTTGCCAAAGATATTATCAAAACAGGTAGAATGTTTCCGGAAAAGGTTTGTGTGGGCTGTAGTGCCTGTACGCAGATAATGCGTGATGGCGGAACGACGGGCTGTGTGGTGCGGGACAACAAGGTGTATGGCCCCATATTCGAGCATGGTCGGATGAGTGACAGGGACAACCTGGCAAGACTGGCAAAAGCCTGTCGCAAATGCCAGGAGCCTACGTGCCAGTTAGCATGTCCCGCCGGTGTTGAAATACCGAAATTTATCAGCTTATTCTTAGATGGAAAGGACCAGGCAGCTTACGAGGTTTTAAAAGAAGCTAATGTATTTCCAGAAGTTTGTGCTTGGCTGTGTCCTGTTGAGCAACAGTGCGAGGGCAACTGTTTGCAGGGTTTTATAGGTGATGGACCTTTGCCGATTGCCGATATTCAAAGGTATTTAGCTGAGCAGGCCAATAAAAAAGGCTGGTCAAAACTGCAAATGCCCAAAAAGGCAACAGGCAAAAATATTGCAGTAATCGGTGCAGGGCCGGCAGGTCTGTCTTGTGCCGCTAAATTACTTGAAGCAGGTCATACGGTGACAATCTTTGATAAGCATACGGGATTCGGCGGCATGGTGGAATCCGTGATACCTCCTGATAGGAAGTGTAATTCACTAAAGAATGAAGTTACAGCCGTTTTTAAGGATATACCTGAAGACAGGCTTGTTTTGCGTCTGGGGAAAGAACTAACAGCCGAATTCGATCTGGATGCTGTTGTGAATGAGGGATTTGATGCGGTCTTTGTCGGTATGGGCTTGCCGAAGTCGGTTGGTATAGGCGACAAAGATGAAGACATAGGTGGTTTATTCAATGCGATGGATTTTCTTTTTGCAGCCAAAGAGCCGTGTAAGCTGAACTTGAAACATAAAAGCGTAGCGGTCATAGGTGGCGGTAATACTGCGATGGATGCATCGGTTATGGCCAAACGTCTTGGTGCTAAAGATGTTTACATTATATATCGACGCTCATTTGCGGAGATGCCGGCCTGGGGTGCCGAACGCGAACGAGCGATGAATGAGGGCGTGCACTTTTTGATATTGACGCAGCCGCTAAGATATAATCACGCCAACGGGATGCTGACGTCGGT
>CAZVUF010000017.1:0-19781 GCA_964629355.1 uncultured Pirellulales bacterium
GCGATGAAATAGCTATGCTGCGTGACCCCTGGGGCGTCGCTATACAATTTATAAAACGGGCTGAGCCGATGCTTTTATTCAAACAGGATTTCAAATAAAGCTGAGATTGAAATGATGAAAGTATCAAAATTTGGCAAAAAAATAGCCGCTACCTCCGGTATCGGCCAGCTTATGGACGACCTGGGTAGCGCTCTTGCCAATGGCAGGCATACTTTAATGCTCGGCGGAGGAAACCCGGCTCATATCCCCGAAGTCCAGCAGCACTTTCGCCGAAGCATTATGGAACTGCTGGAGGATAAAGGCGAATTTGAGCGAGTTATTGGAAATTATGACCCACCGCAAGGAAATAAGAGATTTATTGAAGCGGTTTCCAAGCTGCTCAATAACGAATTCGGCTGGAATATAAAAGCGAAGAATATCGCTCTGACCAACGGCAGCCAGTCGGCATTTTTCATCCTCTTTAACCTGTTTGCCGGCACCTTTGAGGGCGGAGTCAGTAAGAAGATACTATTTCCGCTTGCTCCTGAATATATAGGGTACAGTGACGTCGGTTTGGTGGAAAACCTTTTCGTAGCCAATAAGCCGAAGATTCAGCATCTCGATGATCACATTTTCAAATATTATATTGATTTCGACCGGCTCAAAATTACCGATGAAATCGGTGCTGTTTGCGTGTCACGCCCGACCAATCCTACCGGTAATGTCTTAACCGATTCTGAAATCAAAAAACTCAGCGACCTTGCCCGTGCAAAAAATATTCCTCTGATTATTGATAATGCGTATGGCACACCCTTCCCAAATATCATTTTTACGGATGCCAAGCCCATCTGGAATGAAAATATTATTGTTTGTATGAGTCTTTCCAAGCTCGGCCTGCCAGCAGCCCGCACGGGAATTGTTATTGCCAACAAAGAGATTATCGATATGGTTTCGCAGGTCAACGCCGTAATGAGCCTCGCACCGGGCGGCATAGGAGCTGTCATTGTCACCAATCTTGTAAGAAGTGGAGAGATTATTCGTTTGAGCCAGGACATAATTAAGCCCTTCTATCAGGCAAAGGCAAACGAGGCCGTAGAGCAATTGGCCGAACAGTTGGATGGCATTGACTTTCACATACACAAGCCCGAAGGTGCTTTCTTTTTATGGCTATGGCTTAGAGGCCTGCCTATTACAGATACCAAACTTTATCAACGTCTGAAAAAAAGAGGAGTCTTAGTTGTCCCAGGGCATTATTTCTTCCCTGGCCTTAAGGAAAAATGGCGGCACAGACAGGAATGCATTCGTATAAATTACGCACCGGACAAAGAAACTGTCAGCAAGGGACTTAAAATTGTAGCTGATGAAGTTAAACAGGCTTATAAGGTCAAATAGAAATTTTAGTTGTTATCGGTACGTTTTTGTCCTGATATTATGTTGCATCTTTTTGTAGTTTGTATTCTACGCTGTCGACGAGGGCCTGCCAGGAAGCCTCGATGATATTCTCGGAGCAGCCTACCGTCCCCCAAATAGAATGCTTATCTTGTGATTCAATTATTACACGCACGCGGGCAGCGGTCCCGGCTTTGGCATTGACCACACGTACCTTATAATCAATCAGATGAACATCTCTAATAGCCGGGTAGAAATTCTCCAATGACTTTCGCAAAGCCGCATCAAGTGCATTCACCGGGCCGTCACCTTCACCTACAACATGCTCGGTTACACCATCTGGACGAATTAACTTGACCGTCGCTTCGGTAACCATCTCGCCTTCGGTGCTTTGCTCTACAGTGACATGATATTTGACAAGCTTAAAGGCCGGCTTATAAGTACCCATAATCTTCTTTACAAGCAAATCAAAACTCGCGTTGGCTGCCTCGAATTGATAGCCTTCGCTCTCCAACTCCTGAACACGACGCAGTATCTTTTCAGCTAATTTCCTATCCTGAGTTATTTTGGCCTTATCCAGCTCGGCCAAAATATTCGACTTGCCGCTAAGTTCGGATATAAGGAATCGACGCTCGTTGCCGACGAGCTCCGGGGCGATGTGCTCGTATGTGCGTTTGTTTTTACGCAGGGCATCCACATGTAAGCCTGCCTTGTGTGCAAAAGCACTCTCACCAACATACGGCATATTCATTATCGGCGTAAGATTTTCTATCTCAAAGATAAAACGAGACACCTCGGTCAGGGTTTTAATCTTTTCAGGGCTGAGAACCTCGAAGCCCAGCTTAAATGCAAGATTAGGTATGACCGTACATAAATTTGCATTGCCACATCGCTCGCCAAGCCCGTTCATTGTGCCCTGAACATGCCGGGCACCGGCTCGAACCGCAGCGAGACAGTTGGCTGTTGCACAATCGCAATCATTGTGGGTGTGAATACCGACAGTAAGTGTGCTAAATCTTTCGCAGACCGCTTTTGTAATATCGTACACCTGCACCGGCAGAGAGCCGCCGTTTGTATCACAAAGCACCAGCACATCCGAGCCGGCATTAACAACCGTCTCCAGCACCTTCATCGCGTATTCCGGATTATTTTTATAACCGTCATAAAAATGCTCAGCGTCAAAAATCGTTTCCAAGCCGTGCTTTTTTAGATACTCGACCGACTCGGCACAAATGCTCAGGTTCTCGTCCAGCGAACAGCCCAGCACTTCCGTCACGTGCATATCCCAGGCCTTACCGACCAACGTGGCTGCTGCTGTTTTGCAGGCAAGCATTGAGTTAAGCGAAACATCATCGGAAACGTTGCGGCCAGCTCTGCGGGTGCTGCCAAAAGCAACGATTTTTGAATTTTTCAAATCCAGCTTAGCGGATTCAATAAAGAACTGCATCTCCTTGGGATTGGAAGCAGCATATCCACCTTCGATATAGTCCAGACCGAACTGGTCAAGGCATCTTGCGATAGCGAGCTTGTCTTCCAGGGAAAAACTTATACCTTCTGCCTGCATGCCATCGCGGAGAGTTGTATCGTAGAGCTTTATCTTTTCCATAGCTAAATTTGTATTCACTTCACATTTCAAAAATACTGGTTCGTTTCAAGATTGTCGTATTTATATTATTTTTAAAACCATAATTTTATCTAAATAAAACGGGGTGTAAAGCGGAAAATTATGTATTAAACCACTGGTAAGACAATGAAGAAGCAACATGTTAAAGAATCTAACAAAAATTATAAAAAGTTATTGTAATATAATTTTAATATTAGATATAATGCTTGGTTTATGTTTATTTTAATGTAACCTGTCATATATTATTGAATTAAGATGACTCTAACACAAATATTACACCCGACCTGCGTTAAAGTACCACTGGAAGGTAAAGACAAATACACCGTAATAACCGAGCTGTTGGATTTGCTCGACGTCAACGGACTTCTACAAGATAGAGAATCTGCACTGGAAGCGGTATTCGTGCGTGAAAAAACTCGCAGCACCGGAATCGGCTCCGGAATTGCTATCCCTCATGGCAAATGCAAAGCGGTCAAGGAACTTGTTATGGCAATCGGAATCATACGTGAGCCGATCGACTTCGAGAGTGTAGATGGCAAACCAGTAACAATTGTAATTCTGCTGGTCTCACCATTGGACCAAACTGGTCCACACATCCAAGCCCTTGCCAAAATAAGCCGGCTAATGCTCGATGAACAATTCAGACTATCACTTGAAAAAGCCTCTTCTGCTGAGGAGGTTTACGAATTGTTAAATAATAAAGAGAATGAATGAAATACAGCTAAAAACCTTCAAGCTGTTGGTTTGTAGATAGATTGCTAATCCATTGTTCCTGCTTCAGGCATTTTGCGTTGCAGCCGTGTTCCCCCATAGAATAAGTTGCAACTCGCAGGGATTAACTAAATCAGGATGTCTGGGCAGGACCCGTACAGCTATTCCCTGTTGACCGGTTCTCTTGCAAGGCAGCAAATTGGTAAACCAATGTTTGTTTTGTTGCTCACCAGCACTGCTGTATTCCATTTTTACCGCCGAACCATCCCTAATACTGCCAATGCCATCTATGGGACCATGGTAGAGCTCTACCGATACATCACCCGGATTGAGCTTACCCAGATCGACTAAAGCCCTAACACGTATCTGTGAGCCGATCTTGAGCTGAGGTCTCTTGTGATTGAGACATGTGTAACCATCGCCGTTACCGACCTCCACTATGATATTTTCGACTGCGAGCTGAGGCCAGGCTTCTCTAATATCCGCCTTCCAGTTGGCAATTGACCTGGCTCTGGCACAAGCTGAAGCGGTTAAATACCGCCATTTAGCCGCGGCAGGATTATAAAACCTTCGTGTGTACTGCGCAACCATTCTGTGTGTGTTGAATTGAGGTGCTATCCACTTTATGGAATTTTTAGCCCTGCGTATCCAGGCTCGTGGTAAATTATCTGCCGAGCGAGCATAAAATAGTGGAATAACTTCATTTTCCAGTATGTTATAAAGTGTCCGTGCATCCATTTCATCCTGATAATTATTGTCATAGATGCCCTGATCAGCACCAATAACCCATCCCCCTTCGGGTTGATAACCCTCGCACCACCATCCGTCCAGAGTGCTTATGTTTAACACACCGTTAAGGGCTGCTTTCATTCCACTTGTTCCGCTCGCTTCCATCGGCCTGCGAGGATTACTAAGCCAGACGTCAACACCGCTGACTAAAACTCTGGCTATATCAATATCATAATCTTCCAGGAAGACTACGCGGCGTCTGATGTCGAGCCGGGATGCAAAGCGAATAATCTGTTTTATGATATCCTTTCCCTCATTGTCTCTGGGGTGAGCTTTGCCGGCGAAAATAATCTGGATAGGTACATCAGGGTCTGTAAGCAACTTTACAAGGCGCTGCGACTCCTTAAGCAAAAGATTTGCTCTCTTATATCCTACAAACCTTCTGGCAAAACCAATGGTAAGTGCTTCAGGATCAAGCACTTCATCGGCCTGGCTCAATTCAGTGTGACAAGTACCTCGACGCTGCAACTGAGCTTTCAGCCGATCGCGAGCAAAAACAATCAAGTGCTCTTTACACCGTTGATGAGCTTGCCAGAATTGCTCGTCAGGAATTTCATCGATGTTATTCCAAATGGGACTGCTAAATGTCCCATCAAGCCAATTCGGGCCAAGGTATTTTTCATATATAGAACTCATCTCATCAGCTAACCAGCTTTTAATATGGACGCCATTCGTAATTGATATTATCGGCACCTCTTTAAGCGGAACACCGGGCCAAAGGCTCGACCATACCTCGCGTGATATTTGGCTATGCAATTTACTTACACCATTTATATAACTGCTCATCTTAAGTGCCAAAATCGGCATCTTAAACGGCTCGCTGTCGTCGTCCGTGAATATCCTTCCCAATGCTAAAAACTGGTTTCTACTTATTCCGAGATGTGGGAAGAAGCTGCCGAGATACTTATCCATCAGTTCCACCGGAAACTCATCAAGACCAGCCTTTACAAGTGTATGCATTGTGAAAACATTACTTGATATCGTGGCCTCCAGCGCTTCATCGAAAGTCATATTATAGGTGTTTCGCATCTGTCGGATTCTTTCAAGAGCCATAAAAGCAGCGTGCCCTTCGTTCATATGACAAACAGCAGGCGTAATGCCCATAGCCGTCAGTGCTTTAAAGCCTCCAATACCTAATATAATCTCCTGCCTTATTCTCAACTCGATATCACCACCATAAAGACTGGCAGTAATCATACGATCCGCAAACGAATTAGCAGGTATATTAGTATCCAGCAGATATAGTTTAACCCGGCCAACAGATACACACCAGATTTGAGCTGATACACATCTTCCAGGATAATCGACACTAATTATCAATGGTCGGCCGTTCTCTCTACAAACAAGCTCGACAGGTAAATTATAAAAATCATTATCTATATACACCTCTTGCTGCCGACCATCGATATCCAAATATTGACGGAAGTAGCCTTTTTGATAGAGGAGACCTACCCCAACGATTGGCACACCAAGATCGGAGGCACTTTTTAAGTGATCTCCAGCTAAAATTCCCAAACCACCGGCGTAAATAGGCAGACACTCATCTAATCCAAACTCGGCGCTAAAATATGCAATAAAAGGTTTGGTTGGTTTTGAACTAACTTTATCAAACCAAGTCGTTTCATTAAGATATGATTTCAGCTTTTCCACACATCGCTGTAGTTCACACAAAAAACCCTGATTTTTCGCCACAGCTTCCAAACGAGACTGCGAAACATTGCCAAGAAATCTGATGGGGTTATGACCGGACGCAGCCCACAAACTACTGTCAATGCGTTTGAAAAGGTCCACAAGTGCAGGATTCCAAGACCAAAACATATTTTTGGCAATAGTCTCAAGGTCCTTCAGAGAATCCGGCAGTGCAGGTAGAACCGTGAAGTTATGTATCATCGGCATTTTTAGTTTTCCACAGTATAAGTCTTTTGATACCAAACACTAACAACACATAAAATATACTTACCAACCATTATTTAATCGGCAAATGTAATCTCAGGCTTAACCCTAAAACACCAAGCAAACGCCAGGTTTGTAAGTTTTGTTCGTCTGATTTGCCCCCGCTTATGAGATAAGAACTGGAAAAAAGAAAAAGGCCTGTTTTTACAGGCCTTTTATCAATTGTCAGGCTTTCCTCCACAAATGCCGTAAAGAAAGGATTTTGAAGAGAACCCATTACGTCCAGGTGGGTAATCGTTGCTTGCGTCCGAAAGTCCTATCAAGTAGGCTTTTCCGATCCATCAAGGCCTGATTTCCCTCAGTAAGGATATCGGTTCTTTCAAACGTGCGACTTTCCTTACGTACAATGCAGGGGTAAACCTGCAATAATCATTATTACATAAACTCAAGCCGAAAGTCAAGGAAAATACCGATAATCTCTGCGAATAATTAAACCCTTTTCATCGGTTATTTATAGGTCCTTTCCGGCTTAGATATCTTCTCTAAGCCAATCCTATGCTGCAAATGCAAGTCATCACCATGGTCAACTGCTGCCGCATGTAAAATTCCACGGTACATGCAGCAATATAGATTAAATGGTTCGCAGTTCAGCAGCGATTGAATCAGATAAGCTCCGGACAATATCAGCCTGAAAGCTATCAACGGCTTCGTGTGTTAGTGTGCCATCCTGATCTCTAAACCGCAGCGAAAGCGTGACACTTTTGCGACCCGATGGGATACCCTTGCCGCGGTAAATATCGATAAACTGAATGCCTTCCAGTTCAGCAGGAGCTTTTTTCCTAACCGCCTCAACTATATCGGTCCATCGAATTTGCTCATCTATAATTATGGAAAGGTCACGCTCTATAGCTGGAAACCTCGGAATCGGCTTCAGTCTCACCTGGCTGGTCTGTACAGCTATAAGCCGCTCAAAGTCCAGCTCAGCACCACATGGACTTAGGTCCTTAAAATCAAATCCTTGCCTGACTGTCTGCGAAAAAATCCCAGTGTAACCAATTAACTTGTGATTCACCACAATCTCGGCACCTACCTCCGCCCAGATAATATTCGCAGGTCTAAACTCGATTTCTACCTCCCTGCTTATACTTTTTACCAGCCCTTCAATAACACCGCGCAGGTCTCTGAAGTTGCTATCACAAACCAAACTCAATTTGGTCTCTTCGATAGGTAAAGAGTCCTTCTCGTCAGTCGGCACAAAAGTATCGGCAATCTCATATACTCGGCAAGGCCGATTCCTGGCATTAAGATTGGTTTTCAAAACTCCCAACAATGAGCCTAAAAGGGTTTGGCGGAGCAGATTATCACTTTTTCTGGTTTCATCTTTCACGCTCAAATGCTTCTTTATCTCTCGGTCTGCAAAAAGCTCAGCAACAGAATTGTTTATAAAACTCACACTAATCGTTTCGTAAAAGCCGCAACCATTTAGGTATGCTCCAACCGACTCGGTTAATTTCTGCCGGTAATCCACCGGCACCGCCTCAATTTCTATTTTCTGCTCTGTAGATATTTTATCGTAACCATAAATACGCACGACCTCTTCAATCAGGTCAATCTCGCGATAGATATCACTACGCCATGAAGGCACTGAGCAAATCATCAAATCCTTTTTCTGAAGTGGTTCGAAACTCAATGCAGAGAGGATTTGTAGCACTTTATCATGACTTACTTCTATGCCGAGCAGCTTGTTCAGTCGTGAGAGGCGTAACGTGACTTCTTTGTGCTTAGGTTTCTTGGGATAAATATCAACTACATCCTTTGCCGCCCTGCCGCCGGCTACTTGTGTAATCAATTGAGTTGTGCGTTTTGAGGCCCAGTCCACCATCTCGATATCCACTATTCTTTCAAACCGAAAGGCAGCCTCCGAAGGCAAAGCAAGTTTCCGTGAGGTTCTGCGAACACAAACATGGTCAAAGTAGGCGTCTTCAAGAAGAATCGTTACCGTTGCATTACTAACTTCGGTATTCAAACCGCCCATCACTCCAGCTATAGCCACAGGCCCTTGCGGGTCGGTAATAATCAGCATATCATTAGCCAGCTCACATGTCGTGCCGTCGATACTGACTATACGTTCGCCGGGGATTGCCTTTCTGACGATTATTTTACCATCAGTAATCTTGGCATAATCAAAGGCATGTGGCGGCTGGCCGGTCTCCATCATCGCATAGTTAGTGGCATCGACAACATTGTTGACACTTCGAAGTCCTGCAGCTTCGAGCCGATTTTTTAGCCAATCCGGAGAAGGCCCGACCTTAACCTTATCAATAACACGAGCGGTATAACGACTGCATAAATCCGGCTCGATTATCTCAACAGATGCAAATTCCGTGACATCCTTATCCGATTCGTCGAGCCTGACTTCAGGTATTTTTAATTCTTTGCCTGTTGCCGCAGCTAACTCGCGAGCGATACCGATGTAGCTTAAACAATCACCCCGGTTGCTTGTCACCTCAACATCAATAACGGCATCCTCACCGATATAGTCTATTCCTTCACAAGGAAGCCCTATATCGCTTAAAACTTGCGCAATTTGCTCTGCGGGAAGTCCGATTTCAATATAATCATTCAGCCAGCTTAGCAAAATTTTCATAATTAAAGCACCGTTAAAAATAATAACCCAAAACCAACGATACCTTAACTGCCAGCTGTATTACTGTCAATGATTTTGAAATACCTAAAAACATCTTTTAAGCAAATTTTGGATTTCTATATTCCCGTCGTTTCTCTATAATATGGCGGTTGAATCAATATAAATAGTTTGAGGGAACAAAGTATGAGAATAAACAATTCATACAAGCTGATGGTTTTGGTTCTGTTTGCAAGCTCCCTACTTACCGGCTGTGTGGAACGCAGGCTAACAATCAACACGGAACCTCAGGGAGCACTCGTCGTGCTGAACGATGAGGAAATAGGCATCTCGCCGGTCACGACCTCGTTCGAATGGTATGGCGACTATTGGGTCAGGATAAGCAAAGAAGGTTATGAAACTTTGGACACTCACCGCAAGTTGAAAGGACCGTGGTACGACCAATTCCCATTTGACTTCTTCGCTCAGATACTTTACTCCAAGAGAATCATCGATTCATACGAATGGACGTTTGAACTTGCTCTGCAAAAGCAACCAACAACAGAAGAACTACTCCGGAACGCTGAAAAACTTAAAGAACAGCTTTCGACCACGGATTCCACGAATTGAGGGGAGTTGGCGCTTTCGAAATTGCAAAGTGTCCAGAAAGCCTATTAAGCTGAGGTAATTGCATTTGAAACTGAAGGTTCATACACAAATTCTTGTCGCTATTGTTTTGGGGGTGCTGACCGGACTGCTTTTCGGGGAGAAAACAGTCCATCTTACAATTATCGGTGATATGTTCATTCGCCTGTTAAGGATGATCATAATACCATTGATCCTGGCATCGATGGTAACGGGCATTGTCAGTCTTGGTGACATTCGCAGATTAGGAAAACTTGGCCTGAAAACATTTATTTACTACATGGTCACGACAATCTTAGCTGTGGGTGTAGGCCTCGTATTGGTCAACTTGACCAAACCTGGTTCCAGGGTAGAGATGGGGGCCGAATCGGCTGTGCATTTATCAGGCCGTGAAGCAGTCTCTGTGGTTTCGATAATCGAGGATATCGTTCCAGAAAATCTGCTCGGAGCTATGGCAGAGGACAAGGTGTTGTCTATCATATTTTTTTCTCTGCTTCTTGGTGTTGCCATTAGCAGTATCGGTGAAAAAGGCAGGCTATTGGTTTCTCTATTCGAGAACTTCAACGCAGTTATGATGAAGATAACCGGCTGGATTATGCACTTGGCACCGTTAGGGGTGTTTGCATTAATGGCTCATACTATCGGCACAATGGGTCTGTCGGTGGTCAGGCCTTTGGCAGTATACATGGCAACAGTTATTCTGGGCTTGAGTATCCACGGGCTTATAACGCTACCGGTTCTGGTTTTTATTTTCGGCAAATATTCACCCATCAAGCTGATGAAGGATGTATTTAGTGCTGTGGCGACAGCTTTCAGCACAGCCAGTAGTGCCGCGACACTGCCGATTACTATGGATTGCCTGCAGGAAAACACAGGTGTATCCAATAAGGTAACAAGTTTTGTGCTGCCGTTAGGTGCGACGGTAAATATGGATGGCACCGCTTTATACGAGGCCGTAGCTGCTATGTTCATCGCTCAGGCTTACGGCATAACTTTAACCATTGGGCAGCAATTTGTTATTATGGCAACGGCTACTCTTGCTTCGATAGGGGCAGCTGCGATTCCAGGGGCAGGGCTTGTCACGATGGTTATTGTGTTGAAGGCGGTGAATCTGCCGTTGGAAGGGATTGGGATGATCTTAGCTGTTGACAGACTTTTGGACATGCTGCGAACGGCTGTTAATGTATGGGGTGACTCCTGCGGAGCAGCCGTCGTCGCACGATTAGAAGGCGAAAAATTAAGCCAGCCGGTTCCCACTAACAACCGAGCATAGAGTGACTAATCCAAAAAGCCAAGGAAGTTAGAGAACTAATCTGGCAGCAGTAAATGTAAATTCAGGGTGGGCAATATCCACCATTTCTTTGACTTCTCAGACCTCGTGATAATATCACAGAAGATTCTCACGATACCAATCTATTGCTTTTTGTAAACCTTCGCGGAAGGTGACTTTCGGCTTGAAGTCGAGCAATCTCTCGGCTGCGGTGATGTCGGCGAGGGAGTATTTTACATCGCCGGGGCGAGGGTCGGTGTAGATTGGCTTAATATTCTTGCCGAGGATTTCGTTTATCATATCAATAATTGCGTTTACAGTAACGGCTTCGCCGCAGGCGATATTGATAACTTCGCCCTTTGTTTGTTTTGTTCGCGCAGCGAGTAAATTGGCCTCAACGACGTTGTCCACATAAGTAAAATCCCGGCTCTGCTCGCCATCACCGTAGATGGTCGGCGGCTGGTCTTTTAATATGGCTTTGACAAAGGCAGGAATAGCAGCGGCATATTGGCTGGCAGGGTCCTGATATGGGCCGAAGACGTTAAAATACCGCAGTGAAATAGTCTCAAGGCCATATACTTCGTGAAACACAGAGCAATAATATTCGCCTACAAGCTTTCCCACCGCATAGGGAGAAAGCGGTGCAGGTGACATCGTCTCTACCTTCGGCAAAGTTGGTGTATTCCATTTGAATATGTGGATTCATACGATGATTGAACTGTGGGCATGGGAAAAGAGAGCATCGGTTATATGTGACTGTAGCAGCAGTCCCTGGGATGACCCCAGCCAGCGTCCATCCCACACAGACCGCTGCATTGGCCTTCGCCGTGAGATTTTGCGGGAAACATTTTTTGAAACTTTTGGCCATAGACGTAAAACTCGAAAAATTGCACGCCAGTTTTATAAGCTAATGAAACTGGCCGTTTAACAATCTGTTTTTTGGAAAGTGCAGTATTAAATTCAAGTAAAAATAAAAAACCGCTTTGAGGAAGTAAATCCCCAAATCGGCTTAAGCTCTAGTCTTGTTGTCAGGATATTTTTTGTGGTTTATTTAGTCTTGCGTGCTTCTTCGACCGGTTTATAATTGTGTACAGTTATCCAAGTCTGGTTGTCTTTCTGTGCAACAACTCCTTGCACCTCAACCTTTTTGTTTTCCATTGTTTTGCCGAGTTCCAGACCCTTTGCATCCAGTACCACATTATAATCCTTTTTGTCTGTTGCCAAAATCACACCAGTAATCACATTATTTGCATCCCTGGTAACATGCACAACACCCTGCACTGTGACTACATTTGGCTGCCGTTGCTTCGCCACTTGGGTTTCACCGGCGGCAAAGCATATTGAGCTTAAAAGTGCAGCCCCTGCGATTGATAGAATCGCAATCTTGACCGAATCCTTCTTCACAAACATGTTTTTTGACCTCCAAAAATATATTTTTATATTCTTGCAGCTACTTCATGAAGAACACATATCTTCTATGGAGAACCACTGCGATTTCGTAATGTTTGGAAATACCACGAGAGATGGTATTGGGGACAACAGGAAGGCACAACTCTGTGCTTGTGTCCCTTTTCATGTGATCTTTATAATATTATACATATAAAAATTTTTTTTGTTCAGGAAAAGAGGAAATATTTTAAGCCTTTTTTCGAACATCATAAGACAAGGATAGGTTTGCCAGCGGTTGTGAAGATATGTTGTTGACACCGAAAGGTGTAAATCCTATTATATTTTAACGAAAACTTCGAAGGATAACATAGCCTATGTCAAATAAAGAATTTACGCATCTTCATTTGCATAGCCAATATTCGCTACTCGATGGTGCCGTAACCTTCGATAGACTTCTCAAGCTCTGCAAGAAACTCGGCATGGAGTCGGTCGCTGTTACCGACCATGGCAATCTCTTTGGTGCGATCGAATTCTATACGAAAGCGACTGCTGCGCATGTCAAGCCGATCATTGGAATTGAGGCATACGTTGCACCCCGAAGAGCCAGAAGTTTCTCAGGACGAAGCTGGACAAGGAGAAACACCCAGCGAGTCTGATTCAGACAAAGAAACAAATTAGTTGGCTAAGAAAGGTCTTCGCGATACTATTCTATTGCTTTACGCAGACTAGTATTAGCATGTAGCGGATAGGGCATAGGTTATAAAAGATTTTCTCGATACCAGTTTATCGCTAACTCAAGGCCCTGCTTAAATGACACTGCTGGTTTAAAGCCGATTAGGTTTTTGGCTGCGGTGATGTCGGCGAGGGAGTATTTTACATCGCCGGGGCGAGGGTCGGTATAAATCGGCTTTATATTCTTGCCAAGGATTTCATTTATCATATCAATAATTGCGTTTACAGTAACGGCTTCGCCGCAGGCGATATTTATAACTTCGCCTTTTGTTTGCTTGACTCGCGCGGCGAGTAAATTGGCCTCAACGACATTATCCACATAAGTAAAATCCCGGCTCTGCTCGCCATCACCGTAGATGGTCGGCGGCTGGTCTTTTAATATGGCTTTGACAAAGGCAGGAATAGCAGCGGCATATTGGCTGGCAGGATCCTGATATGGGCCGAAGACGTTAAAATACCGCAGCGAAATTGTCTCAAGACCATACACTTCGTAAAAAACTGAGCAATAGTATTCCCCCGTGAGTTTTCCCACTGCATAAGGTGAAAGCGGAGCAGGCGGCATAGTTTCCACCTTCGGCAAAGTCGGCGTATCGCCGTAAGCTGAAGAGCTTGAGGCATAGACGAAGCGTTTTATGCCGGCATCGCGAGCAGCTAAGAGAAGCGTAAAAGTCGCATCGACACAATGCTTATGCGTGGTGTTGGGGTCATCAACACTGCGCGGCACTGAGGGCAAAGCACCTTGGTGCAAAACAACGTCAATATCTTTCATAGCAGAGCGAGCGATAGTATCGTCGCCCATATCAGCTTTGATGAACTCAATCTTATCAATAATATCAGCGAGGTTACTTTTTTTGCCGGTGAGAAGGTTGTCAACAACCCTCACAAAGCAGCCATCTGCGATAAGCCTTCTGCAGATATTCGAGCCGATAAACCCGGCCCCGCCGGTCACTAAGAATTTCTTCATTTAGCAGTCTCCTGCAAAAACATTGGCATAATATAAAAACGTTCCCATTTTACGCTCCTCTTCGCAAAATGGGAACTTTTTTTCGACTTGTTTATTATCTGCATGTAAGCTCTAAACTGTGGAGGCACCGGCAAGCTTTCGTAGCTTCTTCTGGTAGCGCCGATAGGACTTGAACTGCTCGTGGAAATAACCGCCCTTCATAGCTCTGACTGCAAAAAGTACACATCCAGCAAGATTGGCACCCACTGATCTTAGCTCAAAAATCGCTCTTTGCGCAGCCCCCCTGCTTGTAGATGCGGCATTAAGCACCAAGATTGTTGCGTCTGCAATCTTTGATAATACTTTTGCATCGCTTACCAACAATAGCGGCGGGCTGTCAATTATAACATAATCATAGATTTTACGTTGTTCCTGCACCAGTTCCCGCATTCTTGGCCTAGCAAGCAGCTCCACAGGATTAGAAGGCATTGATCCTGTATCAATTATGTCCAGTCCTTCGATGCTGCTGGGTCTTATGACCTCATAACCACATTGGTCCATAAGAAAACTGCTTAATCCAATATTAGATTGCTGTGTTTCCGAACTATCAGACGGTGAAACAGGAAAGAGTTTCTGCAAACTTGGTTTTCTGAAATTGGCATCGATGAGCAGTACCTTTTCATTCTTGACAACAAACGCTGTTGCCAGATTGACAGCTACAGAAGTTTTGCCATCGCCTGCATCACCACTTGTGACAAGCACAGCCTTCCAGGCCTTATCAGAGTCGAACAGCTCGAAATTCGCTCGAAGCTGTCTGTAACATTCACTTGTAATAGAATAAGGCGCTTGATGAACAGTCAAAGCAAGATTCATCTTTCGGCCTAAGTCATCTTCAGACGCATCTGGAATCATGCTTAAAAGCGGAATATCCAGAAATCTAACCACATCTCTCGGTGTCCGCACCAAGTCATTAGCTACTTCAATTAAAAAGGCTAAACCTATGCCAAGCATTAAGCCAACTATGGTCCCGCTGGGAAACCAGAGCCACCACTGACGAGAGACTACCATTTCCAGCGGCGCAGGAGCCAGACCAACAAGCTGTACTTTGGGTGTTGCCGGGTCATTAAGCATTATCCTCATTTTCTCGACCTGCTGTTTGATATCGTTAAGCATCCCGATTCTCTCGTCTCTTATCTTCAGCCGCTGTTCATACTGAACGCGGGCGATATCAAGCTCTTTCTTTTTTGCAGCCGCTTCCTCTCGCAGATTTTGCAATTCTTCGAACCTTTTGTACAATACAATGAGTCTGTCTCGTGCATTTTCAAGTCCTGCCCGCCTGGTCTGCTCAGCTATTATTTCCTGTCTTTGTTGTCTTCTTTCTTTGATTTTGTCTATCAATTGTCTGGTTTCACGCACGACCTTATGATTCTCGCCAAACCTTGTAAGTTTTCCTGCAAGCTGGGCTTCCTGAAAGGCGAGCTGTTCGGCAAGCATAACCATAACAGGATCGCTCTCAACAACCTTTTCAATCTGAACCGAAACAGGGCCTTCAGCCAACTTCTCGAGATTTTCATAATCAGCCTCTGTCTGTTTTATCGCCAGAAGAAGCTCACTATGTTGCAGCTCCAAATCTTCCAGATTTACTTCGTATGTATGGCGCCAATAACGTCCCGTAGGCTGATCCAGGTCGGTTATCCCCGATGCTTTGCGCACCTCCTCAAGTGCCGCTTCAGCATTGTTGATCTCTCCCTGAATCCATGATTGTCTCTGTTCAAGCTTTGTGAGCCTCTCGCCAAGCTCAGTTCTTTTTGTACTTCCGTGCGAATTAACAAACAACTGAGCCATCTCATTAACTATTTCTGCAGCTTCCCCGGCGTCACCACAGGTCATAGACAGCTCAACGAACTCAGCATCTCTGTGAGCGTAGGCACTAAGATGTTTCTTCAAATACTTGAAGGCTTTCGTTATGCTTACAACTTTTCCATCTTCATCAAATTTCGTATAACGTCTAAACCATTTCGTTGCCCTGACTTTGTCATTCTTTTGAAGCAAATCTTGTAACATCCTCTGTTGCTTTATAAGGTTGGCTATTGATAAACGATGCTGATAATGGATGTCCTTATTTACTTGAGTAGCCACGATACTCATCGGGTCAGTTTCAACGGGGGGCAAAACTTCAATAAGGGTCTGAGCGGTATATTTCGGCACATATTCGCGTAAAAGATACCAGGTTCCTCCGCCGGCACCTAATCCCAGCACTGTCAGAAAAACTATCAGCACTATGTGCCGACGCAGGATTCCAAGAACCTCCTTCGGCGTAAGCGCAGCGGCTGCCGGCAGCATCTGGCCGGCAGGCCTTGCTATTCTATGACCGACGGTTGGTCTTCTTTCCGGCATCTCAATCTCCGATTACCATCCATCAAAAAAGAACAAGCCGAACGTCCGGTAATTTATCACTTTGAAAGACGCTCAATAGCCGCTTTTATACGTTCTTTAACCACCGGCGATAATTTGTCGGCTCCTGCCTGCAGCGCCCGGCTGTAAGCATCAACGGCCTTAGCTTTCTCTACAAGTTTCTCCATCACAATACCTAAATGCTCCCATACCTCTACTGGTGCGTCTGTAGCATCCTGTCGATACTGCTGTAGAGCAGCCGTTAGCAACTCGGCTGCCTTAGAGGTCTGGCCGTTTTTATACAGGACATAAGCATAAGTATCCATGAAGTTAGGATTATCGGGCATCTGCTCCAGTGCCCTTCTGGCGTATTCCAGAGCCTCAGGCAGCCTTTGTTGATTCTCAGCAAGCATATACGCCAAGTTATTCAGGACATGTGTATTATTCGGCTTTTTATCAAGCAGACTTTCATAATCAGAAATGGCCTTTTTAATATAGCTATTATCGGAAGTCCTTTCGTAGGCAAGTGTTAAAAGTTCTGCTCTGTACGTAATATAATCAAGCACCCGTTGTTTATCCGGCCCAGTTAGCTCAATACATTTGCTGATATAATCAAAAGCTTTATTATATTCGCCTTTGATCCTTGCCAGATTGAACATGGTGAAATTAGCTGCCAAAGCATTCGGGTTAGTCTTAAGCTTTTGCTCACAGTACTTCGAGACCTCATCATCTCCAAAAGTTACAAACATTCTCTGTAAAATTTCAGCGTTAAGCTCCTCATTTGTTCCGACTTCATCAATCGCCCTTCGGCAATATTCTATGGCGGAATTTCTATCGCCAAGCTTTAGCTCGGCTTCGCCGATTCTGCAAAAAGCTAAGGGAGCAAGAGATGTATGCTCATGTTTGAGGCCTTCTTCAATGACCTGTTGTAACTTCTCTGGTCGCAACGTACGATTCGTAGCATTTGAACCCCCAGACGCCACTAAAAGTGCCTGTAAATACCCATCGAATGCTGCTACATATTCTACATCCTGTATTACGTTTTCTGTGTTTTGTCCAACATACTCCTGCTGTTTGAGCACATAAGCCTTCTTGTACAACTGCTCTGCTCTGTCAAATTCGTCGTTGGCTAAAGCGAACTCACCTGCTCGAACATACCACAATACACTGGCTGGAAATTTTACCAGAGTCTCATCATAGAACCTTTTCAGTGATTCCTTTCTGCCAAGCCCTTTATAAATTTGCTCAAGCAAAATTCTGGTTTCCACCTGGGCATCCGCCTCATCAATTGTATTCCTAAGCTCGGTTATCGCGTTATCCGGCTGCTCAGCCTGAAGATAAGCCTTCGCCAGGGCAATTCTGGTAGTCGGTACAGCCGATAAAGATTTGCTCTTTTTAAGGTCAATGATTGCCTGATTGTAATTAGTCATTAAAAGGTTTATTTCTCCCCTTAATCGCCACGCTCCCGCATTTCCTTCGTTGACAGCAAGATTTTGATTTATTAACTCCAATGCTTTTTTCAGTTGTCCCTGTCTCATCGCCAGCCATCCCTCAAGTAGCAGCACATCGGGATTGTCTGGATGTCTTTCTTTAAAGCTCTGCAATTTGTTCTTCGCTTCCTCGATAAGACCAACGCTAAGATATGCTCTGATTTGCCCAATACGATTTTCAGCCGTTTCCTCAACGGCTAAAAGTTCTCCAGAATATTTTTTTATAGCCTCTCTATCGCCGGTTCTTTCAGCAACAAGTAAAAGGCCTTTAACTACGTCGATGTTCGTTGACTGTTGTTTATACAAATTCAACAACACAGTTTTAGCGTCTTCAAATTGACCAAGCTGAAAATAATGACGCCAGAGCAAATCTTGGTTTTGTGATTCCACCAGCAGTTGCTTAGCCTTTTCTTCCTGACCTGTGGCTCTATAGTATTCCGCATAACTATCAAGCACTAATCTATCGCGTGGATCAATCTTGTTAGCCTGTTCAAGAGAAGAAGCTGCGATTTCAAGCAATTTCTCTTTGTTCTTCGAATCCTGTTCCTTCAACGCCATTTTGACTGCCAATCTGGAAAGCAATACAGCGTTTTGCAAAGTCGGGCTATTTTGTTGCAGCTTCAACCGAATTGCCAATGCTCTTGCAGGTTCTGTAGAGCTTATATATTCTGCATAGTCACTCAGTAACATCACGTCACCAGGATTTAGATAAATGGCTTGTTCCAAGGCACGCTTGACCTCAGTTATCTGCTCAGATGAAACCTTGTCACCGAGCTTTTGGTTGCGAAGGTATAATGTAACCGCCATAGTTTTTGCTATTGTACTGTCGAGAGGATTTAGAGATTGAGCTTTGCTGATATCTTCAATAGAAGCACGTTCGTTGCCAAGATTAGCATTAATATTACTTCTAAGCAAATAAGCGTATGAAAATATTGGTTTTTGTTTTAAACACTCATCGATTTTGGCCAGTGCATTATTATACTCGTGTTTAGCCATATCGAAACGGGCTGCAAAAAGCTGGCCCTGACAATCATCGAGATTCTCGCGCTTCACAGTCTCTACAACTGTTTCTGCCAGTTTCCAGTTTTCCATCTGGCAGGCTATTTCAAAAAGATAATTAGCAGCAATGCGCTTTAGATTCGTCTCTAAGGTCGGTTTAGATAGTGGTTTGTCTACATTCTTCTCCCGGTGTTGTTTTATTTCAAGAGCTTCTCTTAGCAACTCAACCGCTTTGTCCAAATCATTTTCCCTTCGGTAAAAAATCCCAAGATTCACAGCCCTACTGACAGGGTCGGCAATATTCACCAAAACCTGCTTCTCTATCTCCTTTTGCCTCTGTTGCGAGACATTATTGGGATCAGGCTCAGACAGCAACCGTTTGTAGAACAGAAGTGCTGTACTGTCCGGGAAGTGCATCAAGAAACGATTGACTAAATCGCGTGCCTTATCCATCTGGCCCTGGGCTACATAATTTCCAAAAATGGCACTGACAGAAGTTTCTTCAATGGAATTTGGGTCTACCGACAACATTTTTTGCACAAGCTCAGCCTGAAGCTGCACATATTTATCTAATTCGACTTTCATTAGCTTTACAGCAGGATCTGTCACAACATTCTGTTGTTTTTCGTTCTCGGTTTGTTCAAAAATAATAGTGGTATCTTCTGCTGCCAGATTTTTTGCTATAGCAGTCTTGATTTGCCTGATCTTTGCCTGCACCAGCACTAAGTTAAGCTCAATTGCATCAGGGCTGTTTTGGTCGAGCTTGTCTAATTCATCTTCAGCCTCGGATATCCGATTTGTACCAATTAGGGCTTTTATGCGAAGCGTCCGGCTCCTTTGACTTTGTCCAAACCTCTGCTCGTATGCATCTATACCATAAGGATTAGCAGGAGACAGAACATGGGGCCACC
>CAZVUF010000018.1:0-19425 GCA_964629355.1 uncultured Pirellulales bacterium
ATGCACTCTGATAGTACCAAAATGAATCAATCGGCAAATTGACTTTTTTCTGTACGGGAATTTTTACAATCTCATCTATTGGATATGGAAATATCCAGTGCAGACCGGGGCCGAGAAGTCTTTCTTCCCCAATGCCTCGAATTTTTCCAAACCGCAAAACTATTGCCTGCTCGTCGGAACCAACTGTTCTAAAACCCGAGGCTAAGAAGATGATTATCAGCACAAGCATTATCACTTTCAGAATAACAAAGCTGATTCTTAATGCCTCGGATAGGGACTTAGCGGCTGCATCAAGCTCTTCGCCGGTCCTGTTGTTTAGTGAGGCGGCAGCCTGTGAGTTTTTATTACTATCGCGATTTTGCTCGTTCATATTATCGACTACCCCTGAGGGGCTGTGTTTCCGGTTCGTTCGGCTCGATAAGTTTAATCTTAGGCATTTCCCGTAACAGCCGTACGAGGTCCGTATCTGTGCTTAGAACGATGGTTGACCTTTCTTTCAATATCTCCTTGAGGGCATCGATGTTACGCAGAAATATTGCAAGCTCAGGTTCGGCCTCCAGCATTTCGTAATATTGCGCGGCTTCTGCATCACCCTGAGCCTTTATTATCGTGGCCCTTGCTCCGGCAGCAGCGTTGAGGACTTCCTTCTTTAAATTCGCATCGCTCTCTATCTTGCGTGCCTGGGCTTCTCCCTCGGATTTGGTAGCTTCGGTTCTGCGGTTTCTTTCAGCTCTCATCCGTTCAAAAACATCTTTACTGACATCTTCGCTGATTTTGAGCTGCCTTATGCCAAGGGTTTTAATCTCGATACCATAATTGGCATCTGCCAGGGATTTTTGAAGCTCTTTGAGCATTTCCTCTTCAATTTTCTTGAATATTATCTTTGTCGGGTCACTATTTACAAATTCGCCAAATGCATGTCGGCCTACCACTTTGTTTTGTGTATCGCTAATTTGGCTGTACAATTTGCTTTGGGCTTCTTTGACGGTTCCAACGGCGTTAAAGAACCTTAACGGCTCGACAATTTTCCAAACGACGTAAGTGTTTACGATAATCGGCGCAGCCCCCTTTGTTGTTGTCTCACCGAGGTCGGCTTCAAAGACTCTCATTCGCGCGTCAAATTTGTGGACCCGCTGGATTGGAGCCGGCAATTTGAAATACCAGCCGGGTTCTGTGATTGTGCGTGTAGGCTTGCCGAAAGTTGTTACCAGGGCAGTTTCTATTTCCCTTACCTGGAATGAGAAAAGATAAAGAGCCAAAATAACAATTATCAGCACGACAAATATAGTAATAGCTATACTTTTCATTTTGTGCCGCTCTCCTTAAAGCCCTCTATGTCATATAAACTTGGAATACGCTTTTCCTGGAAATCGAATATGAAGACCTGTGCATCATTTGGATCGGAAACCACTGCATATTTTCTTATGTTTCCTTGTCCAAGCGCTTCTTCCAAAGCTGTCAATCTCTGTTCACGCATATAGATTTCTTTTGCAGCATAATATGCCTTGAGCTGGCTGGCGAAGCGTTGGCCCGTTGACTTTGCAATTGTTGCTTTTTCGAAGGCATAACTTTGAGCTTCTTTTAACGTAGTGAAGATATCGCCCTTTGCCTGCTCAAAGGCCAAATCCAAATCGTGAGCGAGTTTATCCTTTTCCATTTGCTCGATTTCGTTCTTGTCTTTAACTTCCTGGTATTTTTGGGCGAGTGAAAAAAGCCTGTCAGCCTCTTCTACAGAACCTACGAGAGTGCTCAAAGTCTTATTTCGCTTGGCATAAGCCTCAAGGATACGCGCCTGTTTCTTTTGAATAGCGCCAATCACTTGTTGATAATCCGCTGCAACTTCGGGTGGCGGGTGGATGCCCTGTAGGCCCAGAAACACGATTTCAACACCTAAGCCCTCTCTATCAACGGTTTGTTGTATCCTTTTTGTCAAAGTCTCCTTAGCTTCAGCTCTACCTGCTCCAAGAAGGCTGTGCTCCAAATCCTTTTCGGTATCGACCTCAATCTTGGTGCCGGCGGCAAATTCTGTAAGCTCACGATAACAAATGGATTCGAGAAGTTTTTCCGGTTCATCATGATTGTATATAAAGGAATACAGGTCCTTTATTCTATATTGAACAGGGACAGCGGCCATTACAAGGCTCACCGGCACAGCCTCTTCAGCAGAAGTGGCTCCGGTTTGCTCACTGGCTACAAGTAACTGGTATTCCTGCTCATAGTGGGTTTGACCCCACAGCAGCGGTCCGTACCCTACTTTCTCTGGGTCCGGGTTGGCCTTGGGGATAAATCCTATATCGATTTCTGAAATCTTTTCCGTAGGATATTTATAGGCAATATCAATCGGCCAGGGCCATTTGATATACAATCCTGGTTCAACATGCCTTACCTGATTAGTTTCATTGAGGGGATTTCCAAAATGTTCTATAATTGCCTGTTCGTTAGGCTCTATAATAACGATGCAGCTCAATAGATACAGTGTCACGGCGGCAAATAGAACCAACGGCACAATAGCCTTTTCCAGAAGTTTATAAAACCAGGTTTGGGAGACCTGAAATCCAAATTGATAATCTATGGCACTTGCAGCGGTACGGAATATTTCGCCCGGCTCATTTATCAGCCCCAGAAGCCGACTGTCAAAGGCGGCTCTATCGTAATGGCCTTTCATTCTCGGGCGGTATATGTCTAATACAACGTTGAGGGCGGTTTCTACACCAAGAACTATAAGTAAAACCGGAATGACAAACTTGATTACTGTCACAACAATGAAAATGTTGAATTGCGCAAGTGCCAGACCTATGGCAAGAGCAAAACACAAAACTGCTGCTCCGAGCAGAATACTGCCGCCAGCTCTTAGCGGCTTCCATTGAATCTGAGCCGACATGCCGGTTGCATAGCGGGAAATAAGGAAGCCGACAAACGCGATAGCTGTCATAAAAATCGCACAAAGCAGCGGCTGTTTGAGCTCAACCTCAGTCCAGCTCTGAGCAGATTTTAACAAATAGAATCCAATTGCTGTTTGATAAGCAGCTATAATCCCTGCAAAGATAGGTATGAACCACTTCTCAAATATCTGGAGTCGGTGTTGAGCTACGGCGAATAAATCGGCGCGTTCACGCTGAGCCTGGAAAATTGCAGATGATTTTTCGTCCCCGGTTAACTGGCTCATGTCGAGCCTTTCCTGCTCAGCCAAGGCGCGTTGATGGAACTGAATAACAAGGAAGAGCCAAATCAAAGCCACCGAGAGGAAAAGCCAGCTTAGATTATAAACCGCTGAGAAGCCGCTCCATTGGCCCAGGAAAAGTGTAATACCGAAAAAGACAAAACTCAAAATTAACGACAACAGAGCTATATATTCAGCGCGTTTTGATGATATTGTCATATTTTGTCCCGGTTTTATGTTCCGAACAAAAGAACACCAAATACAGTATCTATATCAACATATAAAGTTATTAAAACCTTTACAAGATTGAAGCCAAATAATATAAACAACAGGAGTGATTTAGTATATAAGTAATTGTAAAAAAATTAAGTGTAAAAATAGGGTGAATTCGATAGCTCATGTTTGGAAGTCTTCTTAGATAAGCTAATGAACTATGCATACAATATTTACGATAGCCAAAAATACCTTTACTGAAATATTAAGACAGCCTGTTTATGCCATCATAATAACTACTGCGTTATTACTATTCTTTTTAAGCCCATCTTTAACGATGTATACGATGAGCGACGACAATAAACTCTTACGCGAGATAGGACTATCTACGCTTTTTCTTACCAGCTTGTTCATTGCAATTTTTTCCGCATCCGGGGCTATAGCAGAGGAGATGGAGAATAAGACCATAACGACAGTTCTGAGTAAGCCTGTCAACCGCCCTGTTTTTATCGTGGCAAAGTTTCTTGGCGTTGTGGCTGCAGTGTTTCTGGCACACTATATTTGCACAATTGCTCTGCTGATGGCAATCAGACATGGAGTTCTCGAAACTGCGAGAGACACCCATGATTGGACTGTGATAAGCGCAGCAGCGGTTAGCCTGACATTGACGATACTACTAAGTGCTTTTTTCAACTATAGTTATGACTGGAAATTTTCTTCAACAGCCATAGTAATAGGCGGTATATTCGCCACTTTTTCGATTATTTTTCTGGCCTTTATCGACCGAGATTGGCAGTTCAAGCCCCAAAATAATAGCATAAACTCACTGGATATTTACGGCTCATTATTGCTGCTGTTGGCCGCAATCATAATTTCTGCTTTGGCACTTGCATTTTCCGCCCGGTTTAATATTGTTGCGACGCTTGCCGGCTGTATTGGAATTTTTTTGCTGGGTCTTATTAGTGACTATGTTTTCGGCAGATTTGCCCAGACGCATTTGTGGGCTAAGATAGGCCGATTTCTGGTGCCGAATCTTCAGATATTCTGGATAAGTGATGCAATTTATGAAGGCAGTGCTGTGCCGCTCAAATATATCATAATAAGCGCTTCTTATGCCTTATGTTATACAGCAGCTATTCTTGCGATAGCTGTCGCCCTTTTCCAGAGAAGACAAGTTGGATAGCGAAAAGCTAAAAGCTAAAAATGCAAAACCATAGCGTTAAATTCAATATTTTCAATTTTAAGTTGTGGTTTTTATTTTTTAGTTTTCAGTTTTTAGCTTTTTTATTACTGCTGTTTCATCGCAATTTTGCTGCTTTGGGCATCGGGCACAATCGCTCCAAACCTTCATCGGCAGTGCATCCATTTCGATTTTTCTGAAACTCAGCTTTTCAAAAAAGGCAGGGTCTAATGTAAGTGCAAAAACCTGTGACACGCCAAGCTGATGGGCCTGCTCCAGAGCTGCTTGAACTAGATTTTTGCCGACACCTTTGCCGGTGTTGTCTTTATCGACCGCCAGTGATTTTATCTCAGCTAAGTCCGACCAGATAATTTCTAATGCACAGCATCCGATTACATTGCCGTCGAGCTCCACAACTAAAAAGGTCTGCAGGTTTTCGTATATATCCGCTAACGAGCGGAACAGCATCTTGTCCCGCTCAGCGTAATAGTTGATAAGAGAATTAATATCTTTAGCATCCGAAATTTTGGCATTACGTGTATTCATAAGGCGAGAGTATAACGACTAAGATACAAAGACACAAAGAAAAAAGACATGGATAAAAACGCACAGCAGGGAAACCCGAAGCACGACAAGAAAATCAAATATCAAAGACCAAAATGTAAAATTAAGGAAGTCATCGCCCCTTAGGGGCGATTCCACAATTTTGATTTTTTATTTTTGATGTTTAATTTGGCTTTTGGATTTGTTTCGAGTTTCGATATTCGAATTTCGGATTATACTGCAAAGAGAGCACAAAAGTCCGCCAACTCAAAACTCAGAACTAAGAACTCAAAACTGCGACGTCTCGTCGTTGCGTTCCCACCATAGTCGCGGATAGTCCTTTCCTTCGAGAATCCACCAGATGTCCTCTGTGCCGTTTGCCGTCTCGTTCACAAAGTCCCAGCCAGCTTCCAGGAAGGTCTTGGCCCTCTGCATCTGGCTGGTGGTCTTGCCTGTCCCGCAGTCACTCGTGTCTTGGCCTGAGGTCTGAGTGTCCCAGAAGCAGTTGGTCACAATCGTAACAGGCACCCACCGGTCTATATCTGCGCTCCACCCCACCAGACCACCGACATCGGTATTGCCCGTGACTGCACCTGTGCTATAGCAGTTGGTCACAGCACTCCCATAGTAGTTGTACCCCACCAGCCCACCGACACCCCATACGCCTACGACCGCTCCGGTGCTGTAGCAGTTGGTCAAACTACCTTCGTTATTGTACCCCACCAGACCGCCGACAAAGTCCGTGCCACTGACCGCACTGGCGCTGTAGCACTGGGTTACAGTACCGTTGTTTGACCCCACGAGGCCGCCGACAAAGTACCCGGAGCCGCTGACCGTACCGGTGCTGTGGCAGCGGGTCAAAGTACCGCCTTTCCACCCCACGAGCCCACCGACATAGTCACCGGAACCGGTTATGTTGACATCCACCACCCCCAAGTCTTTGACCTCGGCCCCAGGCCCCAATCGGCCAAACAGGCCCAGATAATCCTCACCCGTAATCGTCAGATGCGATACTATGTGAGCGTTACCGTTGAAGGAACCGGTGAATGGGCAGAATTGACTGCCTATGATGTAGAAATCGATGCCTCCCAAATCGATGTCGTTGACCAGCACAAAATGCGCACCCATGAGCCTCGGATTATGGCCAATGCCATTTAATTCGGCGGCCGTTGATATGCGGTAAGGGTCACCCGCTTCTCCGCTGCCACCGGAGAAGGTCGGAAGCTTTGCCAACGGCGATAGCTGCCACCAGAGAATCGGGTATCCACCACCGGGAGGCTCCGCCCAGAGATCGTGTGGGCCATCCGGTTGACCGACGGAATCCCACCCCGCAGCCATGAACGTGTTCGGGTCCTGCATCTCGACTGTCGTCTTGCCTTCGCCACCGGTGCTTCCTGCCTGGCCCGATGTCTGCACGTCCCAGAAATTAGAGGTAGTCACAGGGGCTTTCCCCTTCCCCCACTAGGCCGCCAACGCTGCTCTCTCCAGTCACCGCCCCGGTGGAATAGCAGCGGGAGATGTCAGGCCAAGCGCAGCCGCAAAGTGTGCATCCCGGCGAGCAGGACGGGATGACTGCCCCGATGAGGCCCCCGACCCTATTGTGCCCCGAAACCTTCGACGTGGAATAGCAGTCCCAGATCGTGCCCTCCCAGGAGGCCCCCCCTACCAGCCCACCAACGCAGTCGTTGCCAACGACCACGCCAGCACTACAACACTGCGTCAGAGCACCATTGTTCCACCCCACCAGCCCGCCGACATAATTACCTGAACCGGCTATGTTGGTATTCACTACGCCTAGGTCCTTAACCTCGCCAGACATCTGGCCGAACAGGCCCAGCCAGTCCTTACCCACAATCGTTAGATGCGAGATGGTGTAACCATTGCCGTCAAAGACGCCGGTGAAAGCGGTTCCCTGGAAATCCCAATCATCATTGGGTTCTGTATCCGGCGCGATGACAGCCTTGTTGAAGACCTTTCGGCCGGGGAGGTTGGGGTCCAGGTCAATGTCGGCGGTAAGGATGAAGTGCTTGTAGTAGTCTTCAGTAGTCTCACCGAGAGCGATTAGGTCGGCAGCAGTAGCGATTCTGTACGGGTCGTTAGGTTCTCCCGTACCGCCGCTGTATTTAGCATCAGCCGGTCGGCTAAATAAACAGATGGCAAGCAATACAGGGAATAACATTGCCAATTTAACGATTTGTTTTTGTGGCCCAAAAAAGACGGAAGATTTATCGAGATGAAACATGTTTCACTCCTCCCAAAAACCGCAGGAATCTTCTAATTTATATTAAGTCTTATAATAAATCATTTAGCAGGTAAAATCAAAACAATTTCATTCTATAGCTAAAAAAGACTGGAAGAACGGTTAGAACTCGTATATCGTATGATGGCCAAATGAAATAAAAGGCCGGGAAAATGAATCGAGATACGAGTAACGAGCCACGAGCGACGAGTTATGCGTTTTATACTTATTGACAAGGTAGTTTCATTAAAGCCGGGCAAGGAAATAAAAACCATCAAGAGTGTTTCTTTAGCGGAGGAATACTTAGCGGACCACTTTCCGACATTTCCGGTGCTGCCCGGCGTGCTGCTTCTTGAAGGGCTAATCGAATCGGCTTCCTGGCTTGTGCGGCAAACGGAAAATTTTGCGCACAGTATGATATTGCTTGAACATGCGAAAAATGTAAAATATAAAAGTTTTTTGGCACCCGGTTCCAAAATAGAATATACTATCGAGGCTAAAACTATCGAAGAAAACGTCAGTTCGTTCACAGGCTTCGGTTTGTCCGAAAACGAGCGTATTGTAGAAGCAAGATTCGGATTAAGGCATTTTAATCTCGCTTCGCAAAATGCAAAGCTGGCGGTGGTAGATGCGAATATAATAGAAAATATGAAAAAGCGATGGAGATTGCTAAACAGCTAAAAACTCTTTATACACCGAATGCTAATAAAAAACTGGAGGTAATAATATATGGCAATGAGTCGGGATGAGATTTTCAAGGAGGTTCAGGATGTCCTGGTTGATGCGCTGGGAGTTGACGACGATGAGGTAACGACTGATGCGTCCTTGATGGGAGATTTGGGGGCTGAAAGCATTGACTTTTTAGATATAGTTTTTCGATTAGAAAAAGCGTTCGGAATAAAGATTCCGCGAGAGGAGCTTTTCCCGGCTGAAAGCCTGATGAACAATCCTGAGTTTGTCAGCAAAGGCAAATTCACAGAAAAAGGATTGACTGAGCTTCGCGTTAAAATACCGCATACCGATATATCGACATTTAAGAATAATCCCAATGTCAATAAATTAGGTGATTTATTTACCGTTGGGGCGATAGTAAAATATGTTGAAACCAAGCTGAATGCAGCTTAGTGTTGTGCTATAAATATCTTGATGATACAGCGGCAGGATTGCTAAAGGTAAACCTGCCGCTACTTTTAATAAGACCTGAAGATGCGCTGGATTTGGATAGATAAATTTACGGAGTTTCACAGCGGCAAAAGCGCTGTAGCTGTTAAAAATGTGACACTTGCTGAAGAGCATTTACACGACCATTTTCCCGGATTTCCGGTGATGCCGGAGACCTTGATGATTGAGGCGATGGCTCAAACTGCGGGAATACTGGTAGGCGAGGCAAAAAACTTTACAGAAAAAGTTATTTTGGCAAAGATTAAAAAGGCGGTCTTTTTCGATTATGTTAAGCCGGGTGACACAATAAAATTGAAAGCCCAAATTGAATCCATCACACCGGAAGCGGCAAGCACAACCGGCAGGATAACCCGCGAGGAGAAATTGATTGCAGAAATAGATTTGATGTTCAGCCATATAGACCAGAACCTCGCAGGCAAAAAATTCCCGGAAGAAAATTTCGTATTCACCGGCATGTTTGAATCGCTTCTGAGGGATGTGATTATAAGTGATGCCGGCTCCAGCAAGGAGGCCTCGGAGCAAAACGGATGAAGCCTGCTCGAGTAGTAATAACCGGCTTTGGTGCGGTAAGCCCGCTTGGATTGACAGCTAAAGATATGTGGGCGGGCCTTTGTGCAGGTCAATGCGGGATAAGCAAAATTACAGCATTTGACCCTACTGGTTTTGCCTGTCAAATAGCTGGTCAGGTTCCGGACTACAGGATACAAAACTATGTATCTAAATCCTATCGTAAAGCTGCCAAACTAATGTGCAGGGACATCGAGCTGGCGGTTATAGCGGCAAATGAGGCGATTGCCGGCAGCGGACTTATAACAAAAGGCATCGATCCGGAAAATGTTAATGTAAACCCTCAGCGATTTGCAATCAACCTGGGGGCGGGTTTTATAAGCTGTGACCTCGTAGAGCTGGCTCCCGCGGCGGCGGCAAGCAACACTGATGATAATTTTGATATTCGAAAATGGGGCAACCAGGGTATTGAGCTTGTGCCGCCATTGTGGTTGTTAAAGTATCTGCCCAACATGCTTGCCTGTCATATAAGCATTATTCACGACATCCAGGGACCGAGCAACTCTATAACATGCGGTGAAGCAGGAGCGCACATCGCAATCAGTGAGGCGGCTCAGATTATCCAGCGCGGCGGTAGTGACATTGCTTTAGCCGGCGGTGCGGAAACGAAGGCCAATCCGATGAACATCACACGCCAGTGTCTTTTAAAAAGAGCTACGACTGAAAATAACCATGACCCGGCTTCTGCCTGCAGGCCTTTCGACGCCGATGCAAAAGGTTCCGTTTTCGGAGAAGGTGCTGGCATAGTTGTATTGGAAAGTCTGGATAACGCACAAAGACGAGGTGCCAAAATCTATGCGGAAGTAGCTGGGACCGGCCTAAGCAATAGTATAAATCCGGCATACGAACACCTTGAGCCTGATGGCAAGGGTATTCAAATAGCGATTGAACGGGCAATAACAGAAGCACAAATAGAGCCGGGGCAGTTGGATTTGATTATTCCACATGGAATAGGGATACCGCAGGATGACTTGGCTGAGGCAAAACCAATTCAGGCTGTTTTGGGTAAAGATGCTGCTGCAACTCCTGTCTGGCCGACTAAAAGTATGTTGAGTAATACGGCTGCTGCGTGCGGTGCTCTCGATGTTGTCGCGGCGATTTGTGCAATGACTGAAGGAAGGATACCCGCTGCGAAAAACTGCGACAGAAAAGCTGACGGCTGCAATTTGAACATCGTAAAAGAAACGATACAAAAAGAAATTAGTTATGCTTTGTGCTGTAGTTACACATTCGGCGGACAAACAGCAGCGATTGTGCTGAAAAAATTTGATTGAATATCGAGTGAGAAAAAAATGGTAGGGTGGGTCTTGCCCCACCATGATTATATCTACCGAGGTCGAGTGAATGGCTGAGAGAGTGGTAATAACAGGTTTGGGTATTGTATGTCCCTTGGGACATGATGTGGAAGCCGTTTGGCAGGCTATGTTGGCTTGCAGCAGCGGCATTGCTAAAACCACTATTTTCGATGCCTCTACATTTCCATCGACGTTCGTTGCCGAAGTTAAGGATTACAACCTTACAGAGCATACAAAGAAACCACAGCTTCACAAACATAGCAACCGAGGCTCGAGTTTTGTTGTTGGCGCGGCGGCCCAGGCCTGCCGGCAGGCAGGGATTGATATTGAAACCGAAAAGTTTGCCGATGGGATAGACCGGAGCAGATTAGGCATTTATTTGGGTGCGGGCGAAGGTTCGGTAGATAATGCTGCTTTTTTCACAGCGTTGGTTAAGGCATGGGACACGACCAAGAGCCAAATGGACTGGGTCAAGTGGGCGGAGGTGGCCTTTGGCATGATGGACCCAATGCGAGAGCTTGAGCAGGAACCAAATATGCCGGCTGCTCATATCGCTATGCTCACGGGTGCACGCGGGCCAACGAGAAGCTGTTTAACCGCTTGTGCAGCCAGTACGCAGGCTGTCGGCGAGGCCATGATGCTTATCCGCAGAGGTGATGTGGACGTGATGATTTCAGGCGGTGCGCATTCGATGATACATCCGTTAGGCCTTACCGGCTTTAACCGTCTTACCGCCCTATCGAGAAGAAATGATAGCCCTCAGACGGCCTCAAGGCCATTCTCTGCCAGCAGGGACGGCTTCGTTCTCGGTGAAGGAGCAGCCATCCTTATTCTTGAATCGCTAAGCTCGTCGAAGAAAAGAGGCGTCAAAATCTTAGCAGAGGTCATCGGTTATGGCAGCAGCTCCGATGCCTTTCGCATTACCGACATGCATGAAGAAGCCAGAGGGCCGATCCAGGCGATGAACGCCGCTCTTGCCGATGCCGGTGTCAGCTATGAAGATATAGACTATATAAGCACGCACGGCACAAGCACTATGGAGAACGATTCAATAGAAACTTTGGCGATTAAAGCGGTTTTTAAGGAAAGAGCAAAAAATGTTCCGGCAAGCAGCGTAAAGAGCATGTGCGGCCATTTAATCGGTGCCGCCGGCGCCGCGGAGATTATCACATGCGTGCTGGCAATACGGGACAATATCGTTCCGCCGACAACAAATCTTAACGACCCCGATCCAGCACTTGACCTGGATTATGTGCCGAACAAGCCACGAAAACACCAGGTTAATATAGCAATGAAGGAGTCTTTCGGATTCGGCGGACAGAATAATGTGGTTATTATAAAACGTTTTTCGTGAACCGTGATTAGTGTTTCGAGATACGAGTCACGAGCGACGAGGCACGAAATATGATTGATATAAAGTTGATACGCGAAAATCCTGAAAAGTTCAAAGCCGCCTGCGAAAATAAAAGATTCCAGGTGGATATCGATAAATTAATGGAAGTGGATTCGGCACTATTGCAGGCCAAACAAAAGCTGCAGGACATATCCACAGAGAAAAACCGTCTCGGCAAATCCATTCCACAACTGGCGGTAGATGAAAAACAATCCGTATTGGCAAAACTGACACAATTAAAAGAGGAGGATGCCCGGCTGCAGGAGCAAATTAAAAATCTGCAGCCTACGCTTGATGAGCTGCTGCTGCAGGTGCCTCAGCCGGCGGATGGTGATGTGCCGGTCGGTAAGGACGATACAGAAAATGTCGAGGTTAAAAAAGTGGGCGAGGTCAGGCAGTTTGATTTTGAGCCCAGAGACCACGTACAGTTGGGACTTGATTTAGGTATTATTGATATCGAACGCGGCGTCAAATTAGCGGGGACAAGAAATTACATCTTAAAGGGCGACGGCGCGCTTCTGCACTGGGCCGTTCTGCGATTCGCGATGGACTTTATGGTCGGCAAAGGTTATGTCCCATTCTCAGTGCCGGTTCTTATGAAGGATGAAACAATGACCGGCACGGGTTTTTTCCCCGGCTCTGAAGACCAGACCTACCGAATGGAAAAAGACCAGCTTAATCTGGCCGGAACCGCCGAGGTGCCGTTGACAGCCTATCGAATGGGTGAGATTTTAAGCGAGGACGAGCTTCCGTTGAAATATGTTGCGTTATCAAGCTGCTTTAGGCGTGAAGCCGGTGCCGCAGGCAAAGATACATACGGGCTTTATAGAATCCATCAGTTCGATAAAATTGAGCAGGTGGTTATCTGTAAGAACAGCATTGGAGAGAGCAACAAATTCCACGAGGAGATTTTGGCCAACTCCGAGGCGGTAATGCAGGCACTGGAGCTGCCCTACCGCGTGGTTGTTGTCTGCACGGGCGATTTGGGCAGAGGTCAGGCCAAGAAGTTCGACATAGAAGCCTGGATGCCGTCACGAGGTGGTTATTGCGAGACACATAGCGCCAGCAAATTCTATGATTTCCAGGCCAGGCGGCTGAACCTGCGATACAGAAGACAGAAGCCTGCCCTGAGCAAAACCGAAGGGACAGAAGACGGAAGACAGAAGGGAAAATCGGAAATCAATTTTTGTCACACACTCAATAATACTGTTATTGCCTCACCGCGAATCTTGATACCTATCTTAGAGCTTTACCAGAATGCCGATGGCTCGATTACAATACCTAAAGTGCTCCGTCCATATATGAAGGACAAAGAGAAAATTACTCATTGATATTACTAATGCCCGTCATTCATTTATCCCCAGTTCATTCCGATTTAGAAAGATTGCTCTTGATATAAATGCGTCAATTGTGGTATAAGAAAAGTAGGATTCACAGAATTCTATAAAAAATTAAATAAACAGTAAAATCCTCGTGATGGTAAAATCTTTGCCGTCCGTTTCATCTGTTTTATGAAGGAGGGTTATGATGTGTAGAAAATTGATTTATTTAGCTTCTTTTGCTTTGCTCGTCATAGCTGCAAACGCTCAGGTTAGCAAATCTGGTGTACCGATCCCGATTGCAAACCATAGCTTCGAGGCCCCTCCAGGTGGAAAACAAGTAGGCACGGTACCGACGGGATGGACTATCGAAGGCAGTGATTATGGCATCGAAGGTATTTACTCAGACGGCCTGCAGTCTGCCTTTTTAGGATTTGGAGGCTCGATATTCCAGTTACTGGATTACACCGTTGCCGCGAACGATCAGTACACTTTGACCTTTGACGCTTTGAAAACCTGGCCACCAGATGGAACCGCAACGTACGAGGGTTGGTTGTATTATGATGACAACGGCGTTATTGTCAAAATCGCCTCGGTAGAAGGAAGCGACAGCGAAGTAAGTTACCCGGAAACCCCTGCAACCTGGACCGAGTATACATTGTCGTACACGGTTAAACCTGATGACCCGTTCGTAGGAAAAAAGTTAGGGGTCCTGTTTACTTTCACCGGGCCCAGTGGGATGTGGGTGGCTTTTGACAATATTCGACTTGAAAATGAGTTCAGCTTGAAGGCCTGGGGCCCATACCCGCTTGATGCTAATACGATAGGAACCACAGACGTGGAGCTTCAGTGGAATCCGGGGGCTTATGTAGCCAATGTCAGTGGCCACAGGGTGTACTTTGATCCCTGCGAGGCTAACATCCAGGCCAGAAGTGGCTGTCAAATTAACGGCGAAATTACTTCCGACCCGTTTTATACTGTCACCAGTCTTAGTCCAGGCGAGACTTACTACTGGGCTATTGATGAGGTTAATGACCTTCATCCAGATAAACTTTGGCCAGGTGACCTCTGGAGCTTTACAGTTCAGGTTAAAACTGCTTCTAATCCCACACCAGCCGATGGTGCACAACGCGTGCTTTTAGACATAAAGTCTCTGGAGTGGGACCCAGGAGTGAATGCCCAATCACATGATGTGTACTTCGGCACCAGTTATAACGATACGTACAATGCCACAGATCCCGGTGTTTCACCCGGCCAAGGCACTGTGATTGATCCATGCTGGCCTGTCACTCCGTCACCGCTTGAGCCAAATACCACTTACTACTGGCGGGTCGATGAGTTCGATGGCACTACATTGCACAAAGGCGATGTTTGGAGCTTTACCACTACTTTGGCCGGATTGGGTACGATCACGCGTGAGCTGTATTTGGATATTCCCGGAGACGCGGTTGCAGATCTGACGGACTATTGGAAGTACCCGGACTACCCGGATCAGATTGATAAGATAAATGCGTTCAATTTCTGGGGTTTGGGAGTGGACAACTTTGGAAGCCGGACCCACGGTTGGCTTTATCCGCCAGCCGAGGGCGATTATACATTTTGGATTTGCAGTGATAACGGCAGCGAGCTGTGGCTGAGCACTGACGAGACCACGGAGAACGCCGTGCTGATAGCCCAGGTGCCTAACGACAACTGGACAGGCCGCTACCAGTGGGATAAGTTCCCCGAAGACCAGAATTCCCTCTCGTATCATGGCCCAATAACGCTGGAGGGCAATAAGAGATACTACATCATGGCCCTGCAAAAGGAAGGCTCGGAATGGGACGGCGTAGTAGTGTCCTGGCAAGGCCCTGCTATTCCAGCCCGAACGGTCATCACCGGTGGTTATCTTCAGCCATTTGAGAGTCTGCAAGCTTGGGGACCGAAGCCGGCTAACCATGCGACAGATGTGCGGCGGGATCCCACTTTTAGCTGGGTGTCGGGAATGTATGCCGCCATGCACGATGTATATTTCGGCACCGATTTTCAGGCTGTGAGCTCTGCCGGCAGAGATAATGATCCGCTTGGTGTTCTCGTAAGTCGAAATCAGACCGCCAACACTTATAACCCCGGAACCTTGAATTTCAACACAACCTACTACTGGCGAGTCGATGAGGTCAATGATGTTCACCCCGATAAGCTTTGGAAAGGCAACGTTTGGAGCTTTACGGTAGGTAACTTCCTTGTTGTGGACGACTTTGAAGACTATAACGACGTCGATAACAAGATATTCGATACATGGGTGGACTATTTCATAAATAATACCGGCATGACTGTGGGACACCTTGAGGCTCCATTTGCTGAACGTAGTATAGTTCACAGCGGTTTTCAATCGATGTATATGCGTTATGATAATGATGGTACTGTGAACGAGGGCACTGACTATGAAAAAAGCGGGACACTCACTTTTTCTGAAACCGAACGCACGTGGGATACTCCGCAGGATTGGACCAGAGAAGGCGCTACTTCTTTAACACTGTGGTTCAGAGGTATACCAGCATCTGTTGGCAGCTTCACAATAGCACCGCCGATTACAATGACAGGCTCCGGCGCGGACATCTGGGGGACGGCTGACCAGTTCCACTTTGCCTACAAACGGCTCTCCGGCGTTGGAAGTATAACAGCAAAGGTAGTCAGCATGACTAACACCCACAACTCGGCCAAGGCAGGAGTGATGATTCGCGAGTCGCTGGAACCAGACGCTGCACACACGATGGTGGACATACAGCCTATGAATGAAGTTCAATTCCTGCGCCGTACTCAGACGGAGGCTGAAAGCGAAGCCGATGGACAAGGCCAGATTAGCGCACCAGTTTGGGTGAGACTGACTCGCAGCGGCAATACCTTTACGGGTGAGTATTCAGTTGACAAGAATAATTGGGAGATGCTCGGTTCAGCTACGATACCCATGCTTGCAGATGTCTATATCGGCTTAATCGTGTGCAGCCACGACAATAATGCAACGTGCATAGCAGAATTCTCCGATGTTACTACAACCGGCTCGGTGACAGGTGATTGGCAGTCGCAGGATATCGGCATAAATAGCAATGTTGCTGAGCCGCTTTATGTAGCGGTGGAAGATAGCGCCGGCAATAATGCGGTGGTAAAGCATCCAGATCCTGCTGTAACCGTCTTAAGCACCTGGACGGAGTGGAATATTCCGCTGACACCCGCCGAAGGCGGGTCTGATCCGGTCCAGGGCTTCGCCCTGGCGGGTGTGAATCTGAAGGCTATCAAGAAGATGTCAATAAGTGTCGGCAACAGGGTAAATCCACAGGCCGGTAGTTCAGGCACGCTTTACATTGATGATATCTGGCTGAAGCTTCCCCTCGATTAGATCGGGGGTGCCTTGCCGAGAATACTTATACCCATTTTAGAGCTTTACCAGAACGCCGACGGCTCGATTACAATATCAAAAGTGCTTCGCCCGTATATTTACCTCGTTAGAGATCGCATAACAAAGAAGTAAAGAGTAAAAGCAAACACCCAACCATCATTGCGAGGAGTCCGTCTTCCGGACGACGTGGTAATCTATCAAACTTCTGTCCTCCGTCCTCTGTTTTTTAATCTGCCTGATAACCTGTTATGTGATTATCACAATACACACTTATCGCTGCGCATAAAAACAGCCGTCTTTAAGACTGTTTATCACAGGCCAAAAGACGGCTTTTAGGGCGAACTATCCTTTTTTAGTCTTTGCCTTGGGCTCAGGTGTTTTTGCTGCTGGTGTTGTTCCTGTTGCTCCTGCTGTTGGTGCTGCTTCTCCTGTTGCTGCTGCGACTCCACCTTCTGCTGCCTTTTCAAGAGCTTCCTTTGCTTTCCGCCCTGCGTGACTCTTACGATGGATAACCTTCGGCAGACCAAAAACCGACTGCTCTTCAGACCATCGCTCTTCGTCTTTTAACTTCTCAACACGCTCAGCCCGGGTAAGAACATTTCGATGCCGAGTCAAGGCACCTTTGATTTTCAAAGTACGGTCTATTGACATACAACTTTTCTCCTGAATCACCTGACTTTTTTGCCGTACGCATCGCTAAAGAAATGCGGCGAAAAAGTGTCTAATCCTTGGGGTGCCTTATATTTGGCTCCAACCTCTATAATTCTCTGTAAAGCCTGGTATCCGTCTGTGTTTTTATTATGCGGATTTTGATAGCTATTTTTCGTAACCAGAAAATACCAATTGCCCTCCTTTTTAATTTCTATCTCGATGCCATTTTGTGCAAAATATTCTCTTACCGGTACTAAATCAGCCATTCTTTGGTACTGGACCAAAACAATCACATGGTCACCCTGCGGCTCGACTGTTCGAAGTTTTTCTATGCTCGGCGCTAACATTTCACTCAATGCAGGATTTTGCTCTGCTCTGCCCGCAGGCAGCCTCGCAGCGTTCATCTCTTCGCCTGTTTGTATTTGACCGGCTGAATTATCTATCCTCTGATTGATTTGACCGAGCCTAAAGGCCACCAGAATCAATAATATAAGACCCAGAACCAGTGCGATTGCAAGCTGATAAGGCAGCGATATCTCAATTCTGCCGGCGTTAATCTGGAGGAACTTTGGCTTTTTCCACCACCACATTACTGATTCTTCAGGTGCCGGTGTTTCATTCGTCGTTGTGGTTGTTATCTCTTTTTTTACTTTTTCCGTGCGCAAGGGCTCTAATTTTGGGCCTACACTCGACTTAAACCGGCCTTTGCTCATCACCTCATATAAAGCTTTTTTTCGACGAATACGAGCCATAAACATTCAGCTTATATTTGCACTATATTCATGTGTAAGCTATTTTATCAACTTTGGTTTTGGCAACAAGCTAAAAATCAGATAAAAACTGCAACGGTTATATAGCATTTTTATCTTTATTTCAACACTAATTTCTTCTGAACAGCAACGGGAAATTTAGTTGCTGAGAATTGAATATTAAGCGTAAAATGCCCTTAGCATGACAGGAACGCTATGTCATAAAGGTAAATTTGACTTGACAAAGCGCGTTCGATTAAATATCTATTCTAACTTTGAGCTTATTTTTGCCCTTTTAGTTTTTACCTTTAGTTTCAAAGAAAATATGGAGTGGTTCATAATGCTACCAGTAAAAAAGACGAGCAAAAGCAAGACGCATAGACGCCGAAGCCATCACCGGTTGAAGGCAGTAAACTATTCGATCTGCAGCAAATGCGGCCAGGCCAAGCTGCCGCACGCGGCATGTGAAAATTGCGGCTACGTTAATCCCAGAATCAAGTTAAAGCTGGGCAAGGAGGAAAGCAGCTAATATGCAAATCGCAATTGACGCAATGGGCGGCGATTATGCGCCGGATGAAATTATCGCCGGTACCCTTGAGGCAATCGATCTTCTCGATGAAAACGATAAACTGATACTTGTTGGACCTCAACAGTTAATAGAATCCCGATTGAGCTCTTACAAGTACCGTCGAGATGCCATCAGTGTCGTTGATGCCCCGGATGTTATTGGCATGGACGATCCACCTGTCGAGAGTCTGCGAAGAAAACCTAAAAATTCAATTGCCATTGTTGCCAAATTGGCTAAAAGGGACCAGGCTGACGCGGTCATTTCTGCAGGTAACACCGGAGCCTGTGTTGCCGCTTTCCAGATGAGAATAAGAAATCTTCCGGGAGTTAATCGGCCTGGTATAGCGGTCGTGTTTCCCACGCCCGAAGGGCCTGTTACAATATGCGATGTTGGAGCTAATATTTCCTGTAAGCCAATAAATCTCTATCAATATGGAGTAATGGCCAGCGTATATGAAAAACACCTTCTGAAGGTGGAAAATCCCAGAGTTGGGTTGATGAGCATAGGCCAGGAAGATGCAAAAGGCAATGAGATAGTAAAAAAAGCACGCGAATTGATGAAGTCGGATCCGAAGATGAATTTTGTGGGCAACATCGAAGGCCGTGACATCTTCAGGGGCATGTGTGACGTTGCGATTTGTGACGGATTTGTCGGCAATGTAATTCTGAAACTTACCGAAGGACTGGTTGACGGCCTGTTCAGGGCTATAAAAGAAGAGCTCATGCAGGAGAAAATACAGCTTGCTATGGAGTTCAAGCCGGTCATTACAAGAATCTACAGTAAATACGACTATAATGAATATGGTGGTGCATTATTATTAGGCCTTAATGGTGCAGCACTGATTTGTCATGGTGCGAGCAGGAGCAAAACTATAAAAAACGCCATATTAGCTTCTAAAAAATATCATACCAAAGAAATAAACAATAAGATTGTGGAACGTCTAAGTGAATCTTGCGTAAGGACGACTGATGCACAAGTCATTTGAGGAAC